>JBCCQL010000170.1:0-6809 GCA_039024355.1 Planctomycetota bacterium | reverse complement strand
GGGCTGGCCGCCGGCGGTGAAGCCTGGTGTGCCGAGCCGCGGGTCGTAGCTGTTCTGCGTTGCCGCCGGCTGGCCTGTCGCTGGAGTAACGAACCGCGGCGCCGCGGCGCCGGCCGGCGAAGGCTGGGCGCCCGTGAAGCCGGGCGCCGGCGAACCACCCCCGGCGCCGGCGAGCGAGCGGTCGTCGCCGCCCCGCCAAGGCTGCGGCGCCCCTGCGAAGTTGCTGCCTGCGGCGCCGGCCGACACGGGCTGCTGGTTGGTTGCTACCGGGTTCACACCGAAGGCCGGCTGGCCGGCCGGCGGCTGTTGCGTAACGGGTTGGCCGGCGCCCGGCTGGCCCGCAACAGGTTGACGCGTGACGGGCTGCCCCGCCGCGGCCGCTCCGTACGAGTACGGCACGTACTGCCCGCTGCCCGCGGGGGCCGGCGCGGGCGGCTGGTTGCCGGTGAGCACCGTCTGCAGACCGTCCCGCAGGTTCCGCCCGGTGCCCTGGATCGCCTCGCCCGCGCCGCGGATCGCCTCGCGGGTGTTGCGGCGTAGCCGGTTGGCGCCGTCGAGCAGCTCAGAGCCGATGCTGGTCCGCGGGGCCGGCTGCGTCGCCGCCGGTTGGGCGCCGAAGGGCTGCGCGGCCCCGGGCTGCGCGAAGGCGTTCTGCATGGTCGTCGCGGCCTGCCCCGCTTGATTGAAGCCGTTCTGCACGCCCTGCACGCCCTGCGAGAAGCCCTGCTCGAGCTGGCCGGCCGCCGTATTCAGCTGACCCGTGAAGCTCTGCAGCGGCTGGTTGGAGCTGCCCGATTGCCGAACCGTGTGGCGCCGGGCTTCGGCTGTGGTGTAGGGCGTGGTGTAGGGCGTGGTGTAGGGCGTGGTGTACGGCGTGTCCTGCGGCGTGTCCTGCGGCGACGCCTTGCTGTACGGCCGGTTGGCGAAGATCGGCTCGTCCGGCTCGCCGGCCGGGTACGGGCTTGCGGCGGGCTGCGCTGCGGTGGCGGCCTCACCTGTGACCGGCCTGGCCGCGGTGCGTCGCACAGCGTCGGCCAGTTCCGACGCGGGTTGCCGGCCGCCGAACACGACGCGGATCCGCCGCACGGGCCCGACGCCGGGCGGCACGTTGCTCTCGATGGTCTCGATGGCGCCGCTGCGGACCGCTTCGAGCAGCTCAGGCTCGACCTGCACCAGGTACTCGGTCCCGCCGCCGTCGGCCTCGGCGATCGGCCGCCAGTCGTAGGTCACGCCGGTTGCGGCGACGGCAAGCAGTGCCCAGACGGCATCCATGAGTGGCTCTCCCTAGCGGTGGCGTGCCGCGGCGTGGCGGCGGCGGTCGTCATCCTCTGACGCACCTTCGGCGGGCCCTCTGCAATCACGCAGCGAACCCGCGGCGCCGGCACGCCCGTGGAATCGGGCGCCCGGCTTCGGCAAAGTCTATCCCAACGCCGCGGGCCTACCTAGACGAGTCCGCCAGCCCGGTTGGCTGTTTGCGGCGGCTTCAGCTGTCTGATCGAGTCGCGAGTCGATAGGCGCCGGCCGGCTACGCGGCGGGCTGGAGCGGGGGCGGCTCGCCTTTGAGGGCTTCGAGCTCTTTCCGCAGCATGTTCAGCAGTGCTTGCAGGAAGGCGACCAGCATCGGGCCGACGAGGATGCCCACCGGGCCGAGCACAGAAACGCCGCCCAGCACGCTGAGCAGTGCTAGCAGCGGGTGGAGGTTGGACTGCCCGTGCAGGATGTACGGCTTGATGACGTTGTCGATGTTCGAGACCGCGATGGCGCACCACAGCAGCAGGCCGACCGCCCAGGCGGTGTCGCCCTGGTAGAAGAAGACCCACGCGACCACGGGGACCCAGACGATGGTGGCGCCGACGAAGGGCACAATCGCCATCAGCATGGTCACGGCCGTAAGCAAGAAGATGGGCCCGCCGTCCAGGGCGAAGTAGTACCCCACGCCCGCCATCAGCCCCTGGGCGGCGGCCGACAGCAGCGTCGCTACGACGACGGCCCGGCTGACCTCGGCGAACTTCTCGAGCAGCTCGCGTTCGTAGTCGTCGTCCAGCGGCGAGAGCTTCATCAGGGCTTCGACCATCGCCGGCCCGTCGGCCAAGAAGTAGTACATGGCGAACGCCATGATGCCCAGGCCGAAGAAGAAGCCGACGGCCGAGATCAGCGTGTGCACGCCGGTCGACAGCACGGTCTCCCCCGCCTGCGTGGCGAGCGCGAGGGCCTGCGCCTCGAAGTCGGCGCCGAAGGTCGCCTCGTACCACTCGATGCTGGGGCCGTACTCCTCCTTCAGCTTGTCGATCACATCGCTTACGGGGTGCGCCGCCGGGTCTTCGCCTCCGGCGGCGGCAACGCCCGCGGCCGCTCCGCTTGGGTCGCCCAGCTCCGCGCCAGACAGAGCGGGGCCTGCCAGAGCCGGGCCTGACAGAGCGGGGCCGGGCTCGGCGGGCGCCGCCGCGGCCTGCCTCGCTGTCTGGCCCTCGGTTTGATCGATGAACGGCTGCAGCACGGCCGTCAGCTCGACTAGTGCGTTCAGGCCGAGCCAAGTGATCGGTATCAGCACAATGCCGGCAACGAGCGTCGTGGTCATCAGCGCGGCCCACTGCGGCTTCTTGGTGAAGCGGCTGAGCACCCACTTGTGAAGCGGCTCGAAGACCACAACCAGCACGCCCGCCAAGAACAGCGGGGCGACGAATTGCAGCATCACGCGGAAGAACATCGCCGTGACCAGCAGCACGATCGCCACCAGCATGATGAGCGACACCACACGCGGCACCACGCGGCCGTCAAACCCCGGCAGGGGCAGCGCTGGGTTGTCGGCCGCAGCGCCCGGCCCGGAGTCGGACCGGTCCGGCTGCAGCTCCGCTGAGTTGTCGGCGGCCTGCGTAGCGATGGCGCCGGGCGTTTGATCGCTGTCCTGCTCTCGCGCGGCCCCGCTTGCCTTGCTGGCTCCACCGGCCCGCGGGCTGGGCTGCTCCGCCGGTGGCTTGCGTTTGGAACGTTTCGGCATATACGCGATCGGCTGAGCGGGTTCGACGGGGTTGGGCGTCGGCGGGCTTATGGCAGTGGCGGGGCCGGGGGCGAAACGCGCCGGGCCGCTGCTGGCCGGCCGGCGTGTGATACGATCGTAGCAGACGCCGGCCCTTGCCATCACTGCCGATCCGCGGCCGCCATCGGCGCCGCAGCCAACATCTCTGTCGCACCCAGCATCGCCGCCCGCGGCCGCCTGCTCCTCGCCGCCAAGGTTGTGGTGGCGGGCCTGGTGGTTTGGTTTGTCTACGGCACGCTGCGGCAGTCGATCGCGGAGTTCTCGGCGACCGCGATCCGGCCGAACCCTTGGCTGCTCTTCGCCGCCGGTGTTGCTTACGCTGCTGCCCTGGCGCCGATGGCGTGGTTTTGGCGGCAGACGCTCCTGGCCTTGGGGCAGCCCAGCGGCTGGCGGGCGGTGCTGCGGGCGTACTGCCTTGGGCACCTTGGCAAGTACGTGCCCGGCAAAGGGCTGGTGGTGGTGCTCCGCACGGGGGCGATCCGACAAGCCGGCGGCCAGACCGCGCCGATCGCCGCCAGCGTGTTTGTCGAGACGCTAACGATGATGTCCGTCGGCGGTGTGCTTGCCTGCGTGCTGCTGACCACGCACGGCGACGGAGCGGCCGAGCCGTGGCTGGCGGCGTTGGCGGCCGGCCTGGCAGTTGCCGCCGCGGCGCCAACCCTGCCGCCTGTCATTCGGCGCCTGGTCCGCCGCCTCGCGCGGGTCGAGGTTTCACCGGCCGAGGCACAAGCATCGGCGCCCGCCAATACGCCTTCTGCCGGCGATCCTTTGCCCTCTTTCGCGGGCCGTTTGACGTGGCGGCTGCTAGGCAAAGGCTGGCTGGCCGCTGCGCTCGCGTGGACCGGGCTGGCGGGTAGCTTGTGGCTCACGCTGCGGTCGCTCGACGCGGGCTTCCCGCTTACGCTCGTCGCCGCCGCGTACTGTCTGCTGGCCGTCACGCTGCCGGTGGTTGCGGGCTTCTTGTCGCTGCTGCCCGGCGGGCTGCTGGTCCGCGACGGGCTGATGCTGCAGCTGCTGACCGGCGTGGCGGGCGTGGCGGAGCCGGTGGCGCTGGCGGCCACGGTCTTGCTGCGTGTTGTCTGGATTGTGTCCGAGGCGGCCGCCTGTGCTATTGTGGAAGCCGTGCACCGCGGCTCCGCTGGCGAGCCGCCAGAGCCAAAGGAACCGTCGCCCCGCACGCGGTAGCCAGCCGCTCAGCCAAACCCTGCCGCCGCCCAACCGCCCAACCCGCTAACCGCCGAGCATGCCATGCGTATCACAGCGGTTATCCCGGTCTACAACGAGGCGGCCACGCTCGGCACGCTGCACAGCGAGCTCCGGCAGGTCGCCGCGGAGCAGGGCTACGAGCTCCGCATTGTGTTTGTCGACGACGGCTCGACGGACGATTCTTGGCGGGTGGTCTCGCGGTTGGCGGGGGAAGACCCGCGTGTGCTGGGCATCCGCTTCCGCCGCAACTTTGGCAAGGCGGCGGCCCTGAGCGCGGGGTTCGACGCGGTCGAAGACCCGGTTGTCATCACGCTCGACGCCGACCTGCAGGACGACCCGCACGAGCTGCCGCTGATGCTAGCCAAGCTCAACCAGGGGTACGACGTCGTGAGCGGGTGGAAGCAGGTCCGCAACGACCCGCTGGGCAAGGTGGTGCCGTCGCGCGTCTTCAACTGGATGGTCAGCAAGCTGACGGGCGTCAAGCTGCACGACCACAACTGTGGCCTGAAGTGCTACCGGCGGGACGTGCTGCACGAGGTACGCCTGTATGGCGAGCTGCACCGGTTTGTGCCCGTGCTCGCCGCCGCGCGGGGATTCAAGGTGGCCGAGGAGCCGGTCAACCACCGCCCCCGCACGCACGGCAGCAGCAAGTACGGGGCCACACGCATCATCAAGGGGCTGCTGGACCTGATCACCGTCAAGTTCATCACCGGCTACGGGCAGCGGCCGCAGCACGTGCTGGGGTCGGCCGGGCTGGCGTCGTTCCTCATCGGCGCGGGCGGCATGACGCTGCTGGCCGTGCGGTGGGTCGCCTCGCGTGTGGTCGCGGGCTGGGAGCCGGTCCACCTGCACGAGACGGCCATGCTGTACTACTGCCTCGGGTTTGTGCTGCTGGGCGCCCAGTTCCTGTCGGTTGGCTTGCTGGGCGAGATGGTCACCGCCTTCCTGTCGCGCGATATGGACACGTACTCGATCGCCGAGCACACACCGCCAGCGTCGGCCGAATTCCCCAAGCAGCCGCAGCGTGCGACCGACCCCAGCTGTTAGCACGCCGACCCCGGGCGTGGCCCTGACAGTCTGCGGAAGCCACGGCAACCAGCAGCCCTCCGGCGGCGAGCAGCCCGATGCAAGAAGCACCCGCCGACGGCCAGGCTGATGCGGCAACGCGGCGGGAGGCCGCGCGGCGCCGGTGGGCGGTCTACGGGCTGTTGATCGCCGTTGCCGTGGGGCAGATGACCGGCCGGCTGATGGCGGTGGACTCCGTAGACCTGACGCGGCTGGAGTCGTACCGCATTGAGGGCCGCCTCGATGAGTTGCGAGAACAGCTCGCCGCCCGCGGCGTGGGCGGAGAAGCCGCCGAGGCACGGCTCGCGGCACGCCGGGCCGAACTGGAGGAGAAGCTCCGCCTCCGCCGGCCGTTCCTCAGCAGCAACGACCGCAGCCGGTGGCTCGCCGTGCGGGCGCTGGTAGAGCACGGAACGTTCGCCATCGATGAGGTTTTGAAAGAGCCCACCTGGGACAGCATCGACATCGTGCAGCACCCGGACAGGCAGGGCGTGCCGCGGCTGTACTCGAGCAAGCCGCCGCTGCTGTACACGCTGCTGGCCGGCGAGTATTGGCTGATCCACCAGGCGACCGGTGCGACGCTCGGCACGCACCCGTATGCCATTGGCCGGGCGATGCTGTTCACGACCAACGTCTTGCCGCTGGCGTTGATGATGGCGATTGTGGCCGGCCTGGCCGAACGCCTTTTCGATCGGCTTGGGGTTTACGACGACTGGCCGCGCATGTTTGTCGTCGCCTGCGCGACGCTGGGCACGCTGCTGACGCCGTTTGCCGTGGTGCTGAACAACCACGTGGTCGCCGCGGTGTCGGCGGCCGTGGCGTTGTACGCGTGGGCGCGGGTCCGGCTCGACGGCGACACGCGCCCGCGGTGGTTCGCCCTGGCGGGGCTGGCGGCGGCGTTCACCGCCGCCAACGAGCTGCCTGCCCTGTCGCTGCTGGTCTTCCTGGGCCTGCTGCTGCTGTGCCGATGCCCGCGGCCGACGCTGCAGGCATTCGCCCCGGCGGCGTTGCTGGTGGTCGCCGCCGCGTTGGCGACCAACTACGCGGCGCACGGCTCGCTGCGGCCCCCGTACATGCACCGCGGCGGGGCCCAGCCGGGGGCGTCCGGGTACGACGCGGGCGACGACTGGTACCGCTTCACGTACGAGGTGAACGGCCGGCAGCGGCAGAGCTACTGGTCGGCGCCCCGCGGCGTCGACCGCGGCGAGGCTTCGTGGGCCGTGTACGCGTTGCACACGCTGGTTGGGCACCACGGCGTGTTCTCGCTGACGCCGGTCTGGCTGCTGAGCATCGCCGGCGCCATTTACACGGCCGCGCGGGGCCGGGCCGAGCAGCGGGAGCTCGCCGGGCTGGTGCTCGCGCTCACGGTCGTCTGCCTAGCGTTCTACATTGGCCGGCCGCAGGTAGACCGCAACTACGGCGGGATGACCAGCGGCCTGCGGTGGATGCTCTGGTTCACGCCGCTGTGGCTGGCGGTCATGCCGCCGGCGATCGCCCGCCT
>JBCCQL010000169.1:0-6815 GCA_039024355.1 Planctomycetota bacterium | reverse complement strand
GTTCAACCCCGTTTTCGACAACGGGCCCGGCGGGTACGGCCACGACCGGGTGAAGGCCTACTGGCGGGGGTTCTCGCCCCTGCACAATATCACGCCCGGCGCGCCGCCCACCGTGCTGCTCTTCGGCACGCGGGACAAGCTGGTGCCGGTCTCTACCGTCAGGAGGTATGAGCGGCTGATGCACGGCGTCGACGCACGGTGCGACGTCCACCTGTACGAGGGCCAAGGCCACGGCTTCTTCAACCGTGGCCGGCCCGCCTACGCCGAGACGCTGGCCGCCGTCGAGGGCTTCCTGGAGTCGGTCGGCTACCTCGAAGCCCCTGCCCCGGCCGCGCCATGACGCCGGCCGGCAAGGGCTACGCCGGCCGCGTGCGGAACTCGAACCGCTGGCAGCCGCTGAAGAACCGCCGCGGGTTGTCGTACACGACGCGGCGGATGAGCGACTCTTCGTGCCCGCGGCGGCGCATCTCGTAGATGAAGTCCGGCACGGCGGTCGGCTTTGACGGGCCCCAGTCGCCGGCGGAGTTCACCAGCAGCCGCTCCGGACCGTAGAGCTCGATCATGTCGGCCGCCCGCTCGGGCGTACACTTCGAAACCGGGTAGAGCGTCATTCCCGCCCAGTAGCCGGCCTCCAGCACCGGACGGATAGTGTGCTCCTCGACGTGGTCCACCAGCACCCGCGTGGGGTCGGTGCGGGCGTCGCCGCCCAGCATGTCGAGGATCATCCGCGTGCCGGCATACTTGTCCTGCAAGTGCGGCGTGTGGATCAGGATCAGCTCGCCCAGCCGGTGGGCCAGGTCCATGTGCTCCAGGAAGACGGTGGCCTCGTTCTTGGTGTTTTTGTTGAGGCCTATCTCTCCGATGCCCAGCACGTTCCGCCGGCCCAGGAACTCCGGGATCATGGCGATCACCTCGCGCGACAACGCTACGTTCTCTGCCTCCTTGGCGTTGATGCACAGCCACGTGTAGTGCTGGATGCCGTGCTGCGCGGCCCGCTGCGGCTCGAAGCCGGTGAGCTGCTCGAAGTAGTCTCGGAAGCCCTCGACACTGCCCCGGTCGTAGCCCGCCCAGAAGGCCGGCTCGCTCATGGCGACGCACCCCATCTTGGCAAGCGTCAGGTAGTCGTCCGTGGTCCGGGAGACCATATGGATGTGCGGGTCGAAGTAGTCCATGCCTGTCACGTCGCGAGGGGGAAAAAGTGCCGGCCGCCGGGCGTCACGCGTGCGTCGGGTCCGCCAGGCCGAAGGACGCACGCCACCCGGCATCGTACGGCAGGCTGAAGAGCGCTTGGGCGGCCTCCGCGCGGCCGGGGTTGTCCGCCAGCAGCAGGCGGAGGCCCTCGCGCAGCTGGGCGGCCCGGGCGGGGTCGGCCGGTTCCCCACCGGCACGGTCGATGCGGTCCAGGGACGCGGCGATCTCTAGCACCTTGGCGCGGACCAACAGGTACTCGCGCTCAAGGACCTCAGCGGCGGTTCGATTGGCAGGCACAAACGCCTCACAGGCCGGAGAACTGGCACGGCCGGCACGGCCGAGCCGAGGTGCGGAAGGAACTGCTGCAGTCTCCCGCAGCGCGGCAACACTCGCAAGGCTACGCTTGTCGATGGACTGACAGCGACGCATCCGCCGGGCGCCAAACGCCCGGCCTCGCCCGCGTCCGCCCGCTGGAATCGACCACCACCGAGCTCGCCACGCCCCGCATGCCGACAGCGTCAGAAATCCCGGGCTTGAAGCGGTCGCTGCTGACGCTGGTCGCCACGCCCAACCGCGCGGCGATTGACGTGCTGGCCGCCGCCCTGCGTTCGCCGTCGGCGCCGGTGCGTGTGGGCGCCGCGAAGGCGCTCGCCGCCCGAACCGACGCCGAGTCGCACCAACGCGTGCTCCGCGACACCGGCGACTGCCCCGCCGACGTCCGGGCGGCCATCGCTTCGCGCGAGGCGTGCAGCCGCCTGCGGCCGGTTGTCGCCGCCGCTATCCAAGGCGACGACCAGCCGCTCTGCGAGCGGGCCTGCGGCTACGCCATCGAGGCAGAAGACTATCGGCTGCTGGCCACTGTCGTCGACGAGGCGATGAAGCCTAGCCACCCGTGCGTGGCGGGCCTGTGCTCCGCGGCGCTTCGGCTGGCCCGGGCGTTGGCGGCGGCCATCGAAGCCGAGGAGGCCGACAAGCCCCTGGCGGCCCGCAGCGAGCTGACGCCCGTCCGGCGCGCCGCAAACCAAGGCCTGGGACGCGCGCTAGACCGCTTTAGCGTGCACAAGCGGCTGGAGCTCATCGACGCGTTCCTGCTGATCGCCAACCACGACAACCCCGGCGTGCGTGCCGTGCTGCGGGACACGACCCACGCCGCCCACGCGCCGCTGCTGCGGGCGCTAGAGACCAGCGCCGGCCGCGGTGCGATGGAGCTGCTCGCCCGCGCGTTCGAGGACGGCGACGCCCCGGCGCCGCTGATCGAGATCGGCGCCCGGCGGGCGGACCTGGCTTTCTGCCGGACCCTGGTTGGCCGCGTCGGCCCGACGCCCGGCGTGCGTGTGGTGTTCAACGCACGCAAGACCGCGGGCTTCGGCTGGGCCACGCCGGAGCGGATCGAAAAGCTCCTGACGCTGCCGCCGGACACGCAGGCCGCCGCCGTGCGGCTGCAGGGCGCCACGCGCAGCAAGTCGGCCGACCGCCTCCGGCTGATCGAGGCCGTGATGGCCGGCGGGGCCGACGCGGCGCGGGCCGCAGCGTGCGAGCTGCTCGGCAAGGTCACGCCTGGGCACGCCCAAGCCCTGCTGCAGCAGGGTCTGGCCGACAGCAACCCGGCGGTGGTCGCCGCCACGGCGGGCCGCCTCCGCAAGGCCCAGATGCCCGACGCGCTAGAGCGGCTGGTGTCGCTGCTGGAGCATGATTCGCCCGACGTCGTGTCGGTCGCGCAGGGCGAGCTGCGTGAGTTCAGCTTCGACTCGTACCGACAGGTGTTCGACAAGCTGCCCAAAGACCTCCGCACCAAGGCCGGCCGGCTTGTCGGGCTGGCCGACCCCGAGGCGACCGCCACGCTACGCATCGACCTGCAGTCGCCCGTGGTCGATCGCCGCCGCGACGCCCTCGAACTGGTCGGCGAGCTGGGCGTGGTTGACCGTGTGCTGCCCGCCGTCACGGCGCTCGCCGGCGACCGGGACTCGCTGATCCGCACCCGCGTGGCCACGCTGCTGGGCGGCAGCAGCCAGGGCGACGCCGTTGGCTACCTGGCCGAGGCGTTGGCGGACCCGCACCCCGGCGTGCGGCAGGCGGCCGAGGCCAGCCTCACGCAGCTCGACAGCCTGGACGTCGCCCAGCAGCTGCTGGCCAAGCTGCAAGCGGACACAGGGGGCGTAGCGGCCGGGAGCGTCACGACCGGCGCTGCCGAGAGCCCGCCGATCGAGGCGGCCACGCCCCGCTAAGCCATGCCCCGTCAAGCCACGCCCCGTCAAGCCACGCCAAGCCGGGCGCCGGCGGAGCGTGCAACGCGTTACCCGGAGCCCTCCGAGCCATGATTGCATCGCTGCTCCAAGCGGCCGCCCCGCTCGCAACCGCCGTGCTTGCCCAGTCGAACTGGGCCCGCATGGGCGACCGGTTCTCTGGCCGCGGCGGGGCGTACCACAGCACCGACTGGACGCTGATCGCCGGGGCGGCCGTCGCGGTGGGGCTGCTGGTTTGGGGCTTGAGCGTCGCAGGAAGCCGACGCTTCGACTGGGCCAGCCGGCCCAGCCCCCGCCGCCTGTTTGCCAGGCTCTGCCGCACGCACGGGCTGGTGCATGGCGAACGCCGGCTGCTGGTCGAGCTGGCCGGCTACGCACAGGCGGACTCGCCCGCCGAGCTTTTCCTGCGGCCCGAGCTGTTCCAGCCTGGCTGCCTCCCGCCAGAATTACGCGACCGAGAGACCGAGGTCCGCGAGCTGGCGGCGATCCTGTTCGTCGAGCCCGGCGGCAAAGGGTAGAAGGCGAGCAAGCGAGGGCCTGTCAGAACCCTGCGAAACCCCGTGCGGTCGCCGAGCGCGAGGGCCCGCCACCGCCGCCGCTCTGAATCACCGACCCGCGTACGGCGACCGGGGGCGGAACTTCGAGGGCTTGGGCTGGAAGTCTGCCGCGCGGGCGCCGTCGCCTAGCGTCACCGACTTGTTCAGCGGCTTGTAGCCCATCTGGTTCAGGAACTCGGACATCGTGATGGTCTCGACGCCCAGGTTGGCCGCCTCGCGGTTCATGTCTTTCCAGCTGGTCGCCAGGTTGGTCTGGCTGGGCAGCGATGGGTAATCGCCCAGCACCAGGTAGCGGGTCTCGACGGTCATCTCCCCCTCGACCGAGCCGTCGTCCGTGACCGAGGCGTCTACAACGCCGCCGTTCAGGGCGATCAGGTCCTTGGCCTGCTGCAGGTCGGCACGCTGGTCGCCGTCCAGGTCGAGCACGCCGGTCAGGGCGAAGCGGATCTGCTTGCCGCGGTGCCACAGCGGGCTGTAGATCCAGTCGCCCGGCAGAATGGGGTTGCGGGCGTCGTCGTCGGTGATGCGGGCCTCGGCCAGGTGGTCGCCCAGCATGCGGATTACCTCGATGCTGGCCTTCTTGGGCGCCTTGCCCGCGTCGGCCTCGGTCTGTTCGTACACGCTGAAGGTGACCTGCCGCCGCAGGGCGTCCTGCTCGCCGATGTTGATCCACACCGTGCGGTTGGCCTGGTTCACGTAGGCCACGGCGCCGTCGGCGATCTCGAAGCTGGGGTCGTCCTGCGCACGATTATTGATCAGCGTTTCGATAGTTTTTTTTGCCTTCGCGAGCTGACCGTCGAGGTCCGACACCTGCGAGGTGAGCCGCGTTAGCTCCTTCTCGTGCGCGACACGCTGCCGCTCAAGCGAGGCGGCCAGCTCTTCCCGCTTCTCTTCCAGGTCGGCGCGGGCGGAGCGGAAGGCGTTCCGCTCGCGGGCGGCGTCTTCCTGAACCTTTTTCAGCGTGTCCTCGAACTCTTTGATCTGGGCGTTCTTCTCGGCCTCCGTGGCAAGCAGCCGCTGCTTGAGCGCCTTTTCGCGTTCTTTGGCCTGCGACTCTTGCTCGGTGCTCCGCTTGTTCTCCTCGTAGAAGCGGGTGACCATCTTGCGGTACACCTGGTCGGCCGGGGCGAGCGTCGATGCGTACGTCTTCACGTCCTCGTCAAACTGCTTCTGCACGGCGTCGGCGCTGTCAAACTGCCCCATGCCCATCTGCTGGCGGAGGGTCTCGTTCTCCGTCTGCAGCGAGCGGGCCTTGCTGGCCTCGGCCGTCTTGTCGCTGCGGAGCTTCTCGGCCTCTTGCCGGTAGTCCGCCTTCAGCCGGTTGACGTAGATCAAGAAGCAGAGCAACAGGAGCGACGTGCCGATGAACGTGACCAGGGCGATCTGGAGCGTTTGGTCTGAGCGAGCGGCCATGCGTCTGAATTCTCGTTTTCCGGAAGGAGAATCGGGCGGGGAGAAGGTGCGGCGTGGCGGTGCGGATCGGAGCGCTGGTGCGGAGTCGCCGGCAGTTCGAAAACCTATCCCGCGGCGCCTTGCAGACACTGCGGCTGCGGGAACCGTGCAATCAGCTGTTGGCCCCCCGCAATGGGCCGCGTCGGTTGTGGCTTCAACGCGGCGCCGGTCGGGGTGGCCGATCGAACGTAAGTCCAACCTAGTCGGGGGATTAACGGCTGTCAACGAACGGGATATAACGCCTCGCACGCCTGCACCGCCCTACACCACGCTGCGTCCCCGTGATGCCCCCTTCACCGACCAAAAAGCCCGCCGGGGCCGGCCAGCCCACCGGCACTGGCCAGCCCGGCAGCACTGGCCAGCCCGACGGGGGCGCCACGCCACGCGAGGGCTCGACGGTCTACGTGATCGACTCGCACTCGTTGATTTTCCAGGTCTTCCACGCCATCCCGCCGATGACCAGCCCACGCGGCGAGCCGGTCAACGCCGTGTACGGCTTCACGCGGGACCTGCTGTACCTGATGCAGGAGAAGCGGCCCGACGCGATGATCGCCGCGTTCGATCCGTCGGGCGATACGTTTCGGCACGAGCTCTACCCTGCGTACAAGGGTGACCGGGGCGAGATGCCCGAGGAGCTCCGCTCGCAGGTGCCCAAGATTGAGCAGGTGGTCCACGCCCTGGGCATCCCGCTGGTGAGCGTGCCCGGCTACGAGGCGGACGACGTGCTGGCCGCCGCCGCCGCCCGCTGCGACGCCGCCGGCGCCCGCTGCCTGCTGGTCACCGGCGACAAGGACTGCCGGCAGCTGATCACGCCCAACGTGGCCGTGTACAACATCCGCAAAGACCACGTGTACGACGAGGTGGCCCTGCACGCCGACTGGGGCATCCGGCCCGACCAGGTGGTGGACTTCCAGTCGCTGGTGGGCGACAAGATCGACAACGTGCCGGGCGTGCCCCTCATCGGCCCGAAGACGGCCACGACGCTGCTGAACGAGGTGGGCACGCTCGAAGAGGTCCTCGCCCAGCCCGAGCGTGCCCGCGGCGCCAAGACGCAGAAGAACCTGCGGGAGCACCGCGAGCAGGCGCTGCTGTCGCGGCGGCTGGTTCGGCTGGACCCAGAGATGCCGGTCGAGTTCGACTGGGCGGCCGCCGAGGTGGGCGGCGTCGATCAACAAGCGCTCGCGGAGCTCTTCGCCGACTTCGGCTTCCGCAGCCTGGCCGACAAAGCGGCCCGGCTAGGCGACGCCGCCCCGCCGGCCGAGGCGTGGGAGTCCGACTACCAGCTGATCGACACGCCCGAGGCGCTCGCCCAGCTGGCGGAGCTGCTCGCCGGGCAAGATCTGATCGCCCTCGACACCGAGACCACCGCCAT
>JBCCQL010000168.1:0-6823 GCA_039024355.1 Planctomycetota bacterium | reverse complement strand
GTCGAATTCATCGACGGCTCAACAGTGGCTCAGATGGGGCCGCCCGACATGAAGCTGCCGATCCAGCACGCCCTGGAGCACCCGCACCGCACGGCGGGCGTCGCCGAGCGGCTGGACTGGACGCGGTCGCTGCAGCTGGACTTCCACCCGCCCAGCCCGGAGCGGTTCCCGGCCCTGGCCCTGGGCTTCCAGGCCGCGGCGGCCGGCGGGTCGAGCGGGGCGGTGCTCAACGCCGCGAACGAGGCGGCCGTCGCCGCGTTCCTCGACGGCGACCTGCACTTCACCGAGATCGTGCCCGCCTGCAAGAGCGTGCTCGAATCGCATCACTTCGAGGCCCGGCCGTCGCTCGACGACCTGCTGCGACTAGATCGCTGGGCCCGCCAGGAGGTTAATTCGTGGGTCTGTGCCTGATTGCTTCGACGTCGCTGATGGATGGGCTGGGCGTGGTGCTGGCCGCGTTGACCGCCGCCGCCGGCTTGGGGTTTGTGATCTTCGTCCACGAGCTGGGCCACTTCGCCGTTGCGCGGATGTGCGGCGTGAAGTGCGAGAAGTTCATGATCGGCTTCGACTTCTGGGGCCTGAAGCTCAGCCGCAAGCTGGGCGAGACCGAGTACGGCATCGGCGTCTTCCCGCTGGGCGGCTACGTGAAGATGTTCGGCCAGGACGACGACCCCGGCCGCACCGCCGAGCAGATCGAGGCGTCGACCGTCACCGAGGATTCCGACTACGCCGTTGCGAAGAAGAACCCGGACGGCAGCACCCGCTGGGTGGACGGCCGCAGCTACCAGGCCAAGGCCGTCTGGCAGCGGATGCTGATCATCTCGGCGGGCGTGGTGATGAACGTGATTTTTGCCGCCGTGTTTGCGTTCCTCGCGTTTGGGATCGGCGTGGAGTACCAGCCGTGCGTCGTGGGCACGACCACGCCCGGCAGCCCCGCGTGGCAAGCGGGGCTGGAGTCCGGCGACGAGATCGTGCGTATCGGCGACCGCACCGAGCCCGGGTTCGACCACTTGAAGCGGGACGTCTCGCTGGCGGACCTCGAGGCCGGCGTCGATTTCGGCGTCAAGCGACGCGGCTCGGATACGGTCGAATCGCTACGCCTGTACCCGAAGAAGACGGGCAGCATGGCGATGATCGGCATGGCCACCAGCAACGAGACCACCCTCAACAAGCACAAAGCGGCCTTCCCGGGCACCGCCGCCGCCGTAGCCGAGCCACCGTTTGAGCCCAGCGACCGCATCACGGCCATCAACGGCCAGCCCGTCACGACGCACCGCGAGCTGACCGCCCAGCTCGTTTCGCTGGCGGACAAGGCGATTGAGGTCACCGTCCAGCGTGGCGGGCAGCCCGCCTCGGAGACAAACTCCGTCGCCGCGGAGACGCTCACCGTGACCGTGGCGCCGACGCCCGCCAAGCGGCTTGGGCTGGTGATGACCATGGGGCCGATCGTGGCCGTGCAGCAGGGCTCGCCCGCCGAGGCGGCGGGGCTTGAAGCGGGCGACAAGATCACGGCCATCGACGGCAAGCCGATTGGCGCGGCGCCCGACGGCGAGCCGAGCCTCGACCCGCTGACGCTGCCCAAGCTGCTGGCTTCGACCACCGGCCCCGTCACACTAACGGTCGTGCGTGCCGACTCCGCCGACGGCGACCAGCCGGAAGCTATCGAGGTGACGCCGCGGCCGGTCACCTGGGAAGAGGCGCCGAGCGGCTCGGCGCCGATGTCGGCGCCGGCGCTGGGCGTCGCCTACACGATCGAGCCGACGGTCGTGTCGGTCGTCGCCGGCAGCCCGGCCGAGGCGGCCGGGCTGATGCCCGGCGACAGCATCGCCTCGGCGGTTGTCAGCACGATGGACCCCAAAAAGAAGAAGGCTTCCGCCGGCAGTAAGATCAAGTTCGGCGAGGCCAAGCCGGTGTGGCCCGCCTTCACCGCCGAAGTCGCCCGCCTGCTCGACGGCAACAGCGTAAAGCTCACCATCCAGCGCGGCGAAGAGACGCTCACCAAGACGCTCGAGCCCGCAGCGATCGACGACTCGTACCTGGTGGGCCGCGGCTTCATCTACATGCCCATCCTCCGCGAGCGGGAGATCGGATCGGTAGGTGAGCAGGCCAGCTACGCCCTCGACCGGACATGGTTTTCGCTCACGACGGTAGTCCGCTTCCTGCAGAAGCTGGCGTCGCAGCAGGTTGACGCAAGCAACCTGGGCGGCCCGATCACGATCCTTGGCAGCGCCTACCTGATCGCCGGCGAGGACCTGCCCGCCTTCCTGCTGTTCCTGACAATGCTCAGCGCGAACCTCGCGGTGCTGAACTTCTTGCCGATCCCGGTGCTCGACGGCGGGCACATGGTCTTCCTCGCGTACGAGGGCCTGACCGGCCGGCCGGCCAACGAGAAGCTGACCGTCGTACTGCACGTGATCGGCATGGTGCTGCTGCTGTCGCTGATGATCTACGTGACCAAGAACGACATCGTGAACTGGTTCTTCTGATCGCCACTGGTTCTGCTGATCGCTACGGGTTCTGCTGATTGCTACGGGCGCCCACGGGCGGTTGCGGACGCCGTTCACCGCCCGGTGCCGTCGGCGAGGTCGAGGCAGACCAGTCGGTCTTTGCCCCTCACGTAGAGCAGGCCGCGCGAGAGCACCGGGGCGACCCACGCGTCGCCCCGCAGCAGCCGGCGGCCCCGCCCGTCGACCGGCTTGTGCTGCGAGATCAGGCGGTAGGCGTCGGGCGTCGCGTCGAGCAGGCGGAGAACGCCGTCTTCGGACAGGCAGATCAGCTTGCCGTCGGCGTACAGCAGCGACGCCCGCCCCAGGCCCGGCTGCGTCCAGCGGACCGCACCGGTGGCGGCGTCCACAGCCCGCAGCTCGGCGCCGCCCGCGTGCCGGCCGCTGCTGCCGTACAGCGTCCCGTCGTGGTAGACGGGCGTGTTCCAGTGCAGGGCGAGCGATTGGTTGCGCCGCCGCTGCTGGTCGGTCCAAACCAGCTCGGGCCCGCCGCCGGCGAAGCGGACCATCGCCGCGCCGTTCTCGTAGGTTTCGGAGATGAAGACCGCCTGGTCGATGACGATAGGCGTCGCCGCGTTGACGCTCTCGAGCTTGACGGACCGCCAGGGGAACTCGAAGTCCACGGCGCCGGTCGCCGGGTCGAGGGCGACCAATCCGCCGCGTGCGAACACAAAGCACCAGGCCCGGCCGCCGAGTTCGACGACGGTTGGGCTGGCGTAGCTGGCCAGCTCGTCGGTGGCCCGCCAACGCTCCTCGCCGGTCGCTTTGTCGAACGCCACGACGCCGGTGCCCGCCCCCTGCACCCGGCCGCGGGCGGCGTACACGTCACTGGGGCCGCCGGGCGGGCTGCCGCCGATATTAGCGATGACCAGCCCGCCCCACACGAGCGGGGTCGAGCCCACGCCGAAGAAGTTCTTCACCACGCTGTACCGCTCGGCGGTGTCGACCTCCCAGACCAACTCGCCCGTGGCGAGCGTGACGCACCGCAGCAGCCCCTCGGGGCTGATGGTGTAGACCCGCCCGTCGTCGATCACGCCGCCGTCGATCACGGGCGACGACCGGGGCCCGTTGTTGTAGCCCAGCATGTCGCGGTAGCCGGTGGGGTGCTCGGTGCGCCACAGCTCCTGGCCGGTCGCCGCGTCGCGGCAGGTCAGCCGCGCGGCGTTGCCGAAGCGGCCGTAGTGCACCAGCCTGCCGCCGCTCACGGCCGGGGCGGTGTAGCCGGCCCCCATCTCGGCCTGCCAGGCGATGGGCGGGCCCTGTTCGGGCCAGGCGTCTAGCAGCCCCGTCTCGGGCGACTTGCTGCGACGGCCGGGGCCGAGGAAGTCGGGCCAGTCGGCGCCGGCGCGTGCCGTGGGCGTCACCGCGGCCGGCGATTCGGCGTCGACAGGGCCGGCGGTCAGCAAGACCGCCGCGTAGGTCGCCAGCCACCACCGCAGCACAACTCTCGCTTGGCAAAAGGGCACGCTAGGACTCCTCGAGTTCGTCGATGGTCTTCGGCCAGTCGCCCCGCAGCAGCCGCGACAGCGACCGGTCCGCCAGCAGCTTGCCGCCGGTTTGGCAGCGGGGGCAGTAGTTCGTTTCGTTGTCCGCGTAGCGTATCCGCTGCACGCTTGAGCCGCACGCCGGGCAGGGCTGGCCGTACTTGCCGTGCACCGCCATCTCGGGCCGGAAGGCGGTGACCTTCTCCGGGAAACGCTCGCCGCACTCGACGCGGAGTCGCTCGATCCACTCGCTGAGCGTCTCTTGGCACGCGTGGTGCAGCCGGGCAATCTCTTCCTCGCTCAGCCGGCTGGTCCACTTGATGGGCGACAGCCCCGCGGCGTGCAGCACCTCGTCGCTGTAGGCGTTGCCGATGCCATCGAACAGCCTCGGGTCGGTCAGCGCACGCTTGAGGGTGTGGTTGCGGGCGGTCAGCCGGGCCCGAAACTCGTCGACGCCTGAGGTGAGCACGTCGAGGCCGCCACGGTCCATGGCGGCTAGCTCCTTGTCGCCGGCCAGCACGTGGATCGACGCCCGCTTCTTCTGGCTCGCCTCGGTGAAGGCGAGGGTGGTCTCGATTCCGCCGGCCGTTTCGCGAGGCGGAGGCGCCGTGTCGGCGGCGAAGTGGAAGGCGGCAAGGTCGGTCTTGGCCCTCGGACGGGCGCCCGGCTTGCGCTGGTGCAGCCGCCCGGCGATCATCAGGTGCAGCACCAGCAGCAGCCCGCCCTCGAGCCGCCACACCAGCCGCTTGCCCAGCCGCTCGACCCGCTGCACCCGGCGTCCGGCGGCCTCGAACAGGTCGGGCTCGAACGTCCGCACCACAAACGGGCTCTTCAGGTCGATCCGCGTGAGCACCCGGCCGACGATGGTCCGCTCCAGCGCGTCGCGGTACAGGACGGTGTCGGGCAGTTCGGGCATCCGGTTAGGCAAGCCGGGCGGGGGATGGCGCGTCGGCGGGGTGCGCGGGGTGGGGTGGGTGGCGCTGGGGCAGCAGGTGCGGTCCTGCCGATCTTGAGTGACACGCCGATTGTAGCCGCGCCGCCACTGAACGGGTGTGCGGCCAGAGTAATCGCCCCGCCCGCGTCTCCCTCAGCCCCGCGAAGCGACATGCCCGCCCCGCCACAGACCAACCGCTCGCTCAACCCAGCGTGGCTGCTGGCCGCCACGCTGGGTGTCGTCGTCGCCGTCGGCGCCACCGGGTGCCTGGGTTCGAAGCCCGTCAAAGTCTGCATGCAGGGCGACATCACCGCCGGCGGCACCATCAACACCGTGCTGGCGACCGACAACAACCCGGGCCGCCTGTGCCCCCGCACGCTGCCGCGGCAGCCACGCTGCGGCGGGAAGATCGCCCTGGTGGATGTCGACGGGCTGCTGGTCAACCGCAACCTGTCGGGCCAGGGGTCGCTGGGCGAGAACCCCGTCGCCCTGTTCCGCGAAAAGCTCGAGGCGGTCGAGGCCGACCCGCAGGTAGGCGCCGTGCTGCTGCGGATCAACAGCCCCGGCGGCGGCGTCACGGCGTGCGACATGATGCGGCGTGACCTGCAGCGGATGCGGGAGCGCACCGGCCTGCCCGTGGTGGCGTGCTTGATGGACCTGGGCGCCGGCGGCGCCTACTACCTGGCGTCCGCCAGCGACGTGGTGGTGGCCCACCCGACGACGCTCACCGGCGGGCTGGGTGTGATCTTCAACCGCTACCTGATCAAAGAGGCGATGGCCGCCCAGAACGTCTTCGCCGAGCCGGTGCGTGTCGGCGAGATGATCGACATCGGCAGCCCCGTGCGAGAGATCACCGACGCCGAGGCCGACGTGCTCCAGGGCATCGCCGAGCAGTACCACAACCGGCTCCGCGTCGCGGTGACGCAAGCCCGGCCCAGCCTGGTGACGCGGCTGCCCACGCCGCTGGCTCCGCCCGGCGAAGAGGGTCTTGCCGGCGCCGGCACGCTTGGTGACGGCGATCCAGGCGACGGCGATCCCGAGGAGACAAACTCCAGCGGCTTCGACCCGTCGGGCACCGTCTTCGATGGCCGCATCTTGCTGGCGGCGGACGCTGTGGAGCTGGGCCTGGTTGACCAGATCGGCTACCTGGACGACGCCCTCGCCACCGCCCGCGGCCTGGCGGGCGCCGCTACCTGCCGGACCGTGGTGTACCGCCGCAGCAACGACCGGGCGTTGACCGCCTACGACATCACGCCCAACCTGCCGACGCCCGCCGTCTCGGTGCCGCTGAGCATCCCCGGGCTGGACCGCAGCCAGCTGCCGACGTTCCTCTACCTCTGGCAGCCGGAGCCGCTGCTCGAGCGGACGGGCGGGCTGTAGGGCGCCGCGACGGGGGCGCAGCACCAAACCGGCGGCGCCCCCGCCGACGGCATCCGTCTTCAGCGACTGCGGCCCAAGCGTTACGCTTCCCGTGCGCCGCGACAACGCGGCGCGGCCAGCCACGCCCGAGCAAAGCCGATGCTCCAACGCCTCCCACAAAACAGCGCCGACGCCGCGGGCGGGGCCGACACGACGCCCGTGCTCGAAGCACACGACCTGGTAAAGGTCTACCCCAACGGCGGCGTAACGGCGGTGGACCACGTGTCGTTGTCGATCGACCGCGGGTCGTACGTCTCGATCATGGGCCCAAGCGGCAGCGGCAAGTCGACGCTGCTGAACCTGCTGGGCGGGCTCGACACGCCAACGTCCGGCGAGGTGCGGTTCCGGGGCACGCCGTACGCAGACTTCGACTCACTCGACAAGCTCCGCTCTTCGCACCTGGGCTTCGTCTTCCAGTCGTTCCACCTGCTGCCGACGCTCAGCGTGCTAGAAAACGTGCAGGTGCCCATGTTTGAGCTGCC
>JBCCQL010000167.1:0-6838 GCA_039024355.1 Planctomycetota bacterium | reverse complement strand
CCGGTAGCCCATCGGCGAGTCGCCCGGCAGCAAGAACATGTGCTCCGAGCGGACTACCCACGCTCCGCTATGCCACGCGGGCTGCGGCGCCCACCAGCGGTACTGCAGAGGCATGGCGACGCCCACCGCCGAGGTCAGCCCCTGCTCGAACACCTTGGCGATGCGTGCCCGCTCTTCACGGTCTTCGAGCTTCGAGTCCCGCGGATCGACATTCGCCGGCAGCCGTCGCTCCCGCCACGCGTAGTACATGGCGTCCTCGTACGCGTCGACGGCGTGGCTAGGGTCGACCTGCAGCCGGTCGGCGATGGCGGCAGCCAGCCGCCGCGCGTCGTCGATCGTGTGGCCGAGCGGCTGATCGGCCCTGGCGAACAACGCTTGGTTGGCCCACAGCGGCTGCCCGTCGCGTCGCCAGAAGCAGTGCATGGCCCAGCGGGGCAGCTGCTCGCCCGGGTACCATTTGCCCTGCCCGTGGTGCAGCAGGCCATCGGTGCCAAAGCGAGCTTTGAGCTTCCGCAGAAGCTCGTCGGCCAGCCGCTTCTTGGTGGGGCCCACCGCGGCGGTCTGCCATTCATCGCCGTCCATGTCGTCGATCGAGACGAACGTCGGCTCGCCGCCCATCGTCAGCCGGACGTCGTCATGCTCTAGCCGCCGATCGACTTCCCGCCCGAGTGCGACGATCCGCTCCCACTGCGCGTCCGTGTACGGCTTGGTGACACGCGGGTCTTCGTGGACCCGCTCGACAGACATCTCGAATCCGAAATCGACATCCGCCGGTTCGTGCGCGCCGGTGATCGGCGCGGCGGAGATGGGGGCGGGCGTGCAGGCCAGCGGGATGTGCCCCTCGCCGGCAAACAACCCAGAGGTCGGGTCGAGCCCCACCCAGCCGGCGCCGGGCAGGTAGACCTCGGTCCACGCGTGCAGGTCGGTGAAGTCCGCCTCGGGCCCCGACGGCCCGTCGAGCGGCTTCTGGTCCGCCACCAGCTGCACCAAGTAACCGGACACAAACCGCGACGCGAAGCCGGCGTGCCGCAGCACTTGGCACAAGAGCCACGCCGAGTCGCGACACGACCCGCGGCCGGCGGTCAGCGTCTCTTCCGCGGATTGCACGCCCGGCTCCATCCGCACGACGTAGTCGATGTCGCGCTCCAGCCGTTGGTTGAGGTCCACCAGGAAGTCGATCGTCTTGCGGGGCGTGCGGTCGATCTGGGCGAGCAGCCCGTGCAGCCGCGGGCCCGCCGGCGGCAGCGTCAGGTAGGGCTTGAGGTCGCTCAGCGTCTCGGCGTCGTAGGAGAACGGGAACCGCTCGGCCGCCTCTTCCAGAAAAAAGTCGAACGGGTTGATCGCCGAGAGCGACGCCACCAGGTCGACCTCAACGGCCAGTTCTTCGGCCTTCTCGGTGAAGACGCATCGCGCCTGGTAGTTGCCAAACGGGTCCTGCTGCCAGTTCAGAAAGTGATCGGCCGGCGTGACCCGCAGCGAGTAGCTCTCGATGGGGGTCCGGCTGTGCGGCGCCGGGCGGAGGCGGATCACCTGCGGGCCGAGCGTGATCGGCCGGGCGTACCGGTAGCGCGTCTTGTGGTGCAGGGCGACGTGGATGCTCATCGGGGCGGGCGCGGCAGAGAGGGTTATGCGCGTTGGTGGGATTGGTGTGGTCGTCGGGGCAGGGTTGATCGGCGGAAGCCTGCATTATCGCAGGGCAGCGGGGCGTCCCGCCAGCGCGGCTGTTTGCGATCACCCCTGCGTTTGTCGGCCCTGCTGCTGCTCGGCGTCGGTCACCACGGCAAAAAAGTCTGCCTGCAGCGACGCGCCGATCTCGTTCAGCCGGGCCTGGAAGCGGTCGATGTACTCGTGCAGGCCTTCGGCGATGACCTCGTCGATGCCGGTGTAGTCCATATCGGCCCGCATGCGTCCCGCCAACTGCTCGCTGCGGCAACGAAACGTGCCCGGCCGGCTGCCGGTGATCTCACAAACGGACTCTTGGGCATGAGTGACACAGAACCTCATCGCGCGCGGGAAGTCGCGGTTGAGGATCAAGAAGTCCGCCACTTTCTCTTGCGTGATCTGGCCGTGCACCCGGCGGTACATGGTCAGGGCGCTGGTGGACTTCAGCAGCGCGTTCCAGCGGACCAGGTCGAGCGGCGAACCGACGTCCGTGGCCGCCGGCAGCAGGTGGTAGTACTGGACGTCCACGATGCGGGAGGTCTTGTCCGCGCACTCTAGCAGCCGGCCCAGCCGGGCGAAGTGCCAGGCCTCGCCGTGCGACATCGTCGTGTTGGTCAGCCCCACCAACGCGTGGCTGGCCAGCTTGACCTC
Organism: Planctomycetota bacterium; assembly: GCA_039024355.1. Lineage (GTDB taxonomy): Bacteria > Planctomycetota > Planctomycetia > Pirellulales > Lacipirellulaceae > JBCCQL01. The sequence goes on along the minus strand of JBCCQL010000167.1, from coordinate 4,525 downwards.
GTCGCAGAAGCCGGTGGGCTCGCCCAGGCAGGAGTCCGTTTCTGCCGCCGCGCGGGTCGACAGGTAAAACCGGTTCATCCGCTCCCACATCGGGGCGGTGATCGACTCGCGTACGCTGCGGGCGTTTTCTCTCGCGGCGCGGGCGCAGGAGTAGATGGAGTTCGGGTTCCGCTCGTCGAGCATCAAGAACCGCAGCACCGCGTCGCGGCTGGGCTCGCCGTAGAGGCTGGAAAACAACTCTTGGTCGCCGGTGGTGTAGATCAGGGCGGCCCACTGCTGGTTGGTGTCCGCGGCGGCGCCGAGCATCAGGCTGTAGTTGACGTCGATGAAGCGCGCGACGTTCTCCGCCCGCTCGATGTAGCGGCTCATCCAGTAGATGGAGTCGGCGACGCGGCTGAGCATGGCTGTTCGGAGGCGTTGTAAGCGGGTGTGTTCAGCGGTGCAGCCGCCGCCGTTTTGGCGGGCAGGGCGGCTAGGGCTTCAGCACCCAGGTGTCTTTGCTGCCGCCGCCCTGCGAAGAGTTGACCACCATCGACCCCTCGACCAACGCCACACGCGTAAGCCCGCCCGGCATGACGTACACACTCTCGCCCGCCAAGACGAACGGCCGCAGGTCGACATGCCGCGGCTGCAGCCCGCCGTCCACCAGCGTCGGGACGGTGGAGAGCGTCAGCATGGGCTGGGCGATGTAGTTGCGTGGGTTGGCACGCACCCGCTCGCCGCACGCACGCCGCTCTTCTTCGGACGCCGTGGGCCCCATCAAGATGCCGTAGCCGCCGGACTCGTTTGTCGGCTTGACCACCAGCTTGTCGAGGTTCGCGAGGACGTGATCGCGTTGGGTCGGGTCGCTGCACAGGTAGGTCGGCACGTTGCTCAGGATGGCGTCTTCGCTCAGGTAGTAGCGGATGATGTCTGGCACGTAGGCGTACACCGCCTTGTCGTCGGCGACGCCGGTGCCCGGGGCGTTGGCCAGCGTGACGTTGCCCGCGCGGTAGGCACGCATCAGGCCGCGGACGCCCAGGCACGAATCGGGCCGGAAGCACTCGGGGTCGAGGAAGTCGTCGTCGATGCGGCGGTAGATCACATCGACGCGGTGCAGGCCCTGCGTGGTCCGCATCAGCACGGCGTCGTCCACCACCACCAGGTCGCTGCCCTGCACAAGCTCGACGCCCATCTGCTGGGCCAGGAACGTGTGCTCGAAGTACGCCGAGTTATAAACGCCCGGCGTGAGCACCACGGCCAGCGGCGAGTGCGTCCGCTTCGGCGCGCAGCCCAGCAGCGTCTCCAGCAGCCGCTCTGGGTACTCCTCGATGGGGGCGATCGACACGCCGTCGAAGACGCGCGGGAAGCTCCGCTTCATCACCTCGCGGTTTTCCAGCACGTACGATACGCCCGACGGGCAGCGGAGGTTGTCCTCCAGCACGTACACCTGGCCGTCGTCGCCGCGCACGAGATCGACGCCGTTGATGTGGCACCACGCCTTGTGCGTCGGGCTGAATCCACGCATCTCGGGCCGGAATGCGGTTGAGGTCTGCAGCAGCTCCTCGGGCACGACGCCGTCTTTGACGATCCGCTGGTCGTTGTAGACGTCGTCGATGAACAGGTTGAGGGCCGTCACCCGCTGCCGCAGGCCCGCGTCGATGCGGGACCACTCGTCGCCGCCCAGCACCCGCGGCATGATGTCGAACGGCCATACCTTCTCGACGCCCGCCTGGTGGCCGTACACGTTGAAGGTGATGCCCGCGTTCTGCAGCTGCAGCTCCGCCGACGCCTGCCGGCGGGCCAGCTCGTCGGCGCCCATATTCTCGAGCGTGTGCAGGAACTCACGGCACGCGGGGCGCGGATCACCCTGGGCGTCGAAGGTCTCGTCGTAGCCGGTAGAGGTGTATCGCATGCGGGAAACAGCCAGAGGCAGAGCACGCAGCAGCTGCCGCGGCAGCCCACAAAATAGAGGCTGCGGCTGCAGATTTACACCCGCGGGCGGCGATTCCCCGGCCGTTTGAACGCCAAGAATGGATTTCCCACGGCCGGCCGCTTGATGGTTACGCCGGCTGCGAACACACTCGCCACTGAACCGCGACTAACGGCCCGGCCAGGCAACAGCGGCGTCGAGCCGCCACACTTCAAACGCCCAAACCACCCATCGAATCGCCGCCCATGGACACCGCGCCGCCCGTACGCATCGCTATGTGGTCGGGGCCACGCAACATTTCGACCGCGATGATGCGGAGCTTCGGCGCCCGCCCGGACACGGCCGTGTGCGACGAGCCGCTGTACGCCCATTACCTGCAAGAGACCGCCGACCGTCGGCACCCGGGCTACGAGGAGACGCTGGCCGCCCACGACCGCGACTGGCGCCGCGTCGCGGAGTGGCTCACGGGCCCGGTGCCAGGCGCTAGGGCGGTGTTCTACCAGAAGCAGATGGCTCACCACCTGCTGCCCAGCGTCGGGCTCGATTGGCTGGATGGGCTATCGAACTGCCTGTTGATCCGCCACCCCGCGTCGGTGCTGCTCTCGCTGACCGAGTTCTTCCCCGACCCCACGCCCAGCGACACCGGCCTGCCGCAGCAGCTGGCGATCCTGGAGCGGATCGAGCGGCAGACAGGCCAGCCGCCCGTCGTGGTCGAGTCGCGTGACGTGCTGACCAATCCTGAACGGATGCTCTCCAAGCTGTGCGACCGCCTTGGGATCGCGTTCGACGCCGCTATGCTGCAGTGGGAGCCCGGGCTGCGTGACACCGACGGGGCATGGGCGCCGTTCTGGTACCGCAAAGTGGCGGAGACAACCGGCTTCGCCCCCTACCGCCCGGCGGACGTCACCCTACCGGACTCGCTGCTGCCCGCCCTCGAGGCGTGCCAGCCGATGTACGACCGGCTGTACTCGCTCCGGCTGCAGTAGCACCGCCGCGTAGGGCACTCCGTACACGGCAACTAATCCTCGGAGCCAACATGCTACAGACGTATGACGAGCGTAACCGCGACCTGCAGATCAACATCAACGGCAAGCTGTCGCACCGCGACCAGGCCGGCGTCAGCCCGTTCGATTCGGTGGTGCAGGGCGGCGACGCGGTGTGGGAGGGGCTTCGCCTGTACGCGGGGCGGATCTTCCGGCTGAAGGAGCACCTGGAGCGGCTGCGGCACTCTGCCCGGGCGCTCGCCTTCTCGGACATCCCGTCGGCCGAGGCGATGACCGAAGAGATCCGCAAAACCCTGGCCGCCAACGCCATGCGGGATGAGGTGCACATCCGCCTGACGCTCACACGCGGCGTGAAGATCACCAGCGGCATGGACCCGCGGCTCAACCAATCGGGCCCCACGCTCATCGTCCTCGCCGAGTTCAAGCGCCCCGTGTACGACAAGACGGGGCTGAAGCTCATCACCAGTTCGCTGCGGCGGCCGGCGTCGGACGTGATGGACGCCAAGATCCACCACAACAACCTGATCAACTCGATCTTGGCCAAGATCCAGGCGAACGCCGCCGGCGCTGACGACGCCATGATGCTCGACGGCCGCGGCTTCGTCGCCGAGACCAATGCCACGCACCTGTTCTTCGCCGAGAACGGCCGGCTGGCCACGCCCCGCACCGTGGCGTGCCCGGAGGGGATCACGCGGTCGGTGGTGCTCGAGCTCTGCCGGGAGCACAACATCCCCTGCGACGTGCGTGACATCTCGCTGAGCGAAGCGCACCGCGCCCACGAGGCGTTTTGCACCGGCACGATGGGCGAGATTGCCGCCATCAGCACGATCGACGGCCGCCCGATCGGCGACGGCCAGATCGGCCCGATGGCCACGCGGCTCTCGCAGCTGTTCCGCGAACTGACCGAACGCGAGGGCACACGGGTTGTCGATTGACGCGTTTCGGCCGCGACCCTGGTCCGGCGCAACTCGCCGACCTATGGCGTGGTGGGCACGCTCGGGGGCGCGGCGGGTTCCGGCTCGCTGGCTCGCAGGCTGGCGAACACCTTCATGGCTGTTTCCAACGCCGTGCGCTGTGTCGCTTCGGTGGTGAAGACTTCTGCGTTGACCACGGCAACCACGCGCGCAAAGTGTAGAGGGTCGACTCGCCAAACGCCGTAGATCGTATAGCGGGAGACGGTACGGCCGCCCGACTCATAGTCGCCACGAACAACGTCACTCACCCGTAGGTCTTGCCGGCCTGCTAACGCGTTGAACGCGACAAGGCCGTCAATCTTGGTGCGAGACTCGATCTGCTCCGCGCACAGGATCGCCTGTGCATCGACGGAATCCTCGGCAGCTGCTGGGTAACGCTCGAACGAGAAGACGAGGCCGTCCGTGTTGGCTTTGTAATCGAACGCCGTGTACGCCGCCGCGGCCCCCTGCGACAACGACCGGTCTTCACGGGCGATCTTTGGCAGCCGAACCGTCGCGCCGCCGTCGAATAACGCCTGCGGCGCCCCGAGTTCGAGGTGTTCCCCCACACCCTTTCGCGGAAGCCACGCCCAGCCGAGCTGCACGGGCTCTACGAACGTGTTGTCCGCGGGGTCGTCTAGCAGAAAGATGACCTG
>JBCCQL010000166.1:0-6884 GCA_039024355.1 Planctomycetota bacterium | reverse complement strand
CGCCCATGCCGCCGCCCAGCTGCCGCTCGATGTACAGCTCGCGGAGCCGCTCCCGCATCTGCTCGCTGGGCAGGGCGAGCAGCGTGTGGCGGTCTTCGTCGGTCAGGTCGTCGCTGGCGAAGAACGCCTCTTCGTCGAACGACTCGAACCCCTCGCGGGCGGCCCGCATCACGCTGAGCGCCAGCAGCCCGCGCCGCTGGTCGTCCGGCGCCCGGCGGAGCCGCTTCTGCGGCTGCTCGCTGAGGGCCGCCAGCAGCCGGGCCTCGACCGCTTGCCAATCGCTGGCCGCCTGCTGCTGGGTGCGGTCCCACTGGCCGCGGAAGAGCTGCGACAACCGGTGGTTGGGCCGGCCCGCCACGTCGGCCAGCAGCATGACCGACAGCGTCGGCGACGCCTCGGCCCGCTCGGCCCACTCGCTCATGCTGGCGGCTACACGCCGGGCGAAAGCGTCGTCAGGCCCGCCCTCACCGCCGGCGGCAACCGCCTGCAGCCGCTCCCGCACGGCGGTCGCCAGCCGCGTGAGCTCCGGCGTGGCGCCGAGCTTGGCCACAGCGCTGCGCAGCGCCGCCGCGTCCTCGCTCGACAGGGCGCCGCGCGGCCGGCTGGACTCCTCGCGGTCGATCTTGGCCAGCTCCGCCAGCCGCGCGTCGGTCGGCAGGTCCCGTAGCCGCGCCTGCTCGGCCGCCGTCCGTGTCGTGAGCCACGCCTGGTAGCTGAGCGCCGTACGCATCAACGCGTCGCGGTCTTCGGCCGCCTGCACCTGGGCGTACAGCGAGGCGATGGCGCCGCGGCGGGCGGGCGACAGGTCCTCGCGGTAGCGGCGGGCGTCGTCCATCAGCCGGGCGCGTTCGCCCTCGGGCATCGCGCGGACGCTCTCGATCCGCGCGAGGTGGCCGTCGGCGTCGGCGAGCCGCTGCCACGCCGCGGCCGCCTGGTCGACCGCCTCGCCGTCGCCCGCGGACAGCAGCCCCGGCGCGGCGACGGGCAGCTTGCGGAGGAACTCGGGCTGCTGGAAGTTCTGCAGCGCGTCGACCTGGTAGACCACCGGCAAGTCGGCGATGAGGCGCCGCTCCGGCGTGAGCAGCACGCCACGCACCAGCAGGAAGCTTACCGCCGCCGCGGCGAAGCAGGCCGCCGCCACCGCGTAGCCCCGCCGGCGCCTAGCGACGGGCAACGCCGCGGTCATGGCCGCGGCGTCCTGCTTGGCCTCGACGGCGGCCATCGCGATGGTGCTGCGTGTGAACGCGTCGTCTACCGTCACGCGGGGCAGGTCGTCCAGGGCGTTCCACACGCGGTCCAGCCCCTGCACCTCGTCGCGCAGCGCGGCGTCCGCGGCCAGGCGTGACTCGATGGCGTGGCTCTCCGCGTCGGGCAACTCGCCGTCCAGGTACGCGACGATCTGCTCGCGCGTGGCGTCGTCGATCGGTGGCGTGGGGGCCGATGAGGATTGGCGTGCAGACACTTGGCTAGCTAGACCTTTTGGCCGTGCTCCAGGTAGGGCGCCAGGGCTTCGCGGAGCTTGCCGCGGGCGCGGGACAGCAGCGACTTGACCGCCTGCGGCGTCATGCCGAGCACCTCGCCGATCTCGGCGTAGCTCAGCCCCTCGAACTTGGCCAGCACCACCGCCACGCGTTGCCGCTCGCCCAGCGTGGCCACGGCCGCCTGCACGGCGCCACGCAGCTCGGCGTTGTCGGCCTGGCGGGTGGGCATCAGCGCGCTGGCGGCCTCGGCGGAAAGCTCCAGGGCGTTGGCCCCGGTCTCGCCCGGCTTGGCGGTGACGTTCACTTCCCTCCGCCGCGACTGCGAACGCAGCGCGTTGGACGCCACGTTGCCGGCGATCGTAAACAGCCACGTCGAGAACTTGGCGCCCGGCACGTACCGGCCGCGGGCGCGGTACACCCGCAAGAAGACGTCCTGCGCCAGGTCCTCCGCCAAGTCCCGGCGGCCGCCAATCATGTGCGCCAGGACCGACACCACGCGGTTCTGGTAGCGGAGCATCAGCTCCTCAAACGCCGCGGCGTCGTCGTCGCGCACCCGCAGCATCAGCCGCACATCCGGGTCGGCGTGCGTGTACCGCTGGATGGTGGATTCAGAGACGGGCACGCTGGCGAATGCGGATTGCGGAGTTGGGAATGCGGAATGACGCGCGGGCGGATTCAGAACCCCGCTTGCGCGTCATTCCGCGATCCGCATTCCGCAATCGACATTGTACTCAACCCAGCAAAAGCCGATGGGTTCCGCACTCTTTAGAGCAGGCTGTCCAGCAGCAGGCGGATCTTCCGCATCTCGGCGTGGTGGTCGAAGCCCTCCAGCGGCGGCATGTTGACCGAGAGCGCGCGGCTGTAGCCCGCGGCTTGGAGCTGCGACACCAGCTTGCCGTAGTCGATCTCGCCCTGCCCGACCCGCACCTGGAACGCCTCTTTGCTGGTGTCCCGCAGGTGGACATGCTGCACGCGGTCGATGAGCTTGTCGATCGGCTTGCCCTGGTGCGGGCCAGCGATGTAGCAGCTGGGGTCCAGCGTGAGCTTGAGGCCCGGCACGTGGTCGCAGAAGACGGCCGCGGTGTCGGCGTCCTGCGTCATGCAGCCCACCTGCGTCTTGAGGGCGACCACCGCCCCCTCGAGCGACGCCAGCGCGGACATCGACTGCAGCCGCTCGATCTCTTCGTTGAACGGCGTGCCCAGCTCCGACGACGGCACAACGAGCGACACCACCTTGATCGCCTTGGCCAGCTTGCAGACCGACCGGAACTGGGCCAGGTAGGCGTCGCCCGCCGCGTCGATCTCGACGCTGAGCGCCGCGACGTTCATCCGGTGCGTCGCCCGGCACAGGTCGATCGCGTGGTCCAGGTCGGCGTGCACCTGCGACGGCTTCAGCCAGCCGTCGTGCTCGTGCAGGGCGAGCTCGACGGCCGTGTACTCGAGGTCTACCAGGCTGGCCAGGGCGTCCTTCGAGCCGAGGTCGGGCAGGCACTCTGTCGACGCACAAACAAACACTCGCGGGCTCCTTGGCGTGGCGTGGGGCCTGCCTTGCGGGGGATGGGGCGGCGGGCCGGGCGGCGTTTCCTGCCCGCGTGGCCCGGCCCGATGGCCATCGTGCAGACGGCCGGTCGGCGGCCCCTACGCGGCCCGCCGGCGGCTCCTCGTGGGGCCGTGTACGGTAGCGGCGGCCTACGCTGCGGGCAAGATTGATGGCGCCGGCCGCTGGGCAGGCCAAGCCTTTCCGCCGCGCCGCCCGCGTTCAATAATGGGCTACGTCGGCGGCGGCCCGTCGGCGGCGGCCCGTCGGCGGCGGCCCGTCGACAGCGAGCCGTCGACACGCCTCTGGCTGGCGGCTACGGCGCCGCCAAGCCCCGCTCTGCTGCCGCCCGGCCGGACCCCAAAAAACCCTCCTTAACAAAAGCCCAACCGCCCGATGTCTGACTCGATGCCTGTGTTCGACGGCCCGCCGGAGCCCGCCAATCAACCCACGGGCCAGCCCACGGGCCAGCCGACGGGCGCCCGCCGCGTCCCGGTGCAAACCGTTGTGCTGCAGCAGCCACGCGAGAGCCTGTTCGGCCGGCTGGGCAAGTGGCTCTTCCTGCCGCTGGGCCTGTGCGTGATGGCCATCATCGGCCTCTCGGCGCAGTACCAGAGCTACTTCAACGAGCCCACCGGCCCGCAGGAGAAGTACCATTCGCTCAGCAAGACCTCGCTGGACAAGATCGCCATTATCAGCGTCACCGGCGCTATTCTTGAGGGCAACGACTTCGCCAAGCAGCAGATCGACCGCGTGAAGAAGGACAACCGCGTGCGTGGCGTCGTGCTGCGGGTCAACTCGCCCGGCGGCACCGTCACCTACAGCGACTACCTGCTGCACCACCTGCGGGAGCTGGTCAAAGCGAAGGAAGCGGAGCTGGGCGAGGGCAGGTTCCCGGTTGTGGTTTCGATGGGCAGCGTCTGCGCGTCGGGCGGCTACTACATCGCCATGGCCGCCGGCGACACCGAGGACGCCATCTTCGCCGAGCCGACGACCTGGACCGGCTCGATCGGCGTGATCATCCCGCACTACGACATGTCGGGCCTGGCCGGCCTGGCGCGGGTCGAGGACGACTCGATCACCAGCGGCCCGCTCAAGCAGATGGGCTCGCCCACCAAGAAGATGACCGAGCGGGAACGCGAGGTCTTCCAGGAGCTGGTCGACGAGAGCTTCCGCGGCTTTAAGGACGTCGTCCTGTCGGGCCGGCCCGAGTTCCGCACCGACCCGGAGCGGCTCGAAAAGGTGACCACCGGCCAGGTCTTCACCGCGGGGCAGGCGCTCGACTACGGGCTGGTCGACAAGATCGGCTTTGTCGAGGCGGCGGTCGACCGCGCCGCGGAACTCGCGGGGATCGACCCGGAGGAGGTCCGCTGCGTGAAGTACGAGAAGCCGCCGTCGGTCTTCGATGGCCTGGTGGGGGCGTCTGCCGCAGGCGGCTTCGGCAGCAGTGATCGGGGCGGCGGTGGGCGGGGCAGCCTCGGCCTGAGCGGGCTGATCGAGCTCTCCACGCCGCGGGCCTACTACCTGTACTCGCTCGTGCCGACGCTGCTGAGCACGGCCCGGTAAGCCGGCCGGCAGCAACGGCCCCTCTCCTGCCAAGGCAAGACCGGCGTGCCCCACCTGCTCGACAACCTGGACCGCACGCTCGGCGAATGGGCCGACCGCAACGGCCTGCCCGGCTACCGGCGCCGGCAGGTGCGGCGGTGGCTGTTCGAGAAGCGGGCCGGCGACTGGCAGGCGATGAGCGACCTGCCCAAGGCCCTCCGCGAGCGCCTCGCCGGCGAGCTGCCCGTCTGGTCCGCCCAGGTGGCCAAGCACACCACCGCGGGCGACGGCACCGAGAAGCTGCTGCTGTCGCTCGCCGGCGGCGGCCAGGTCGAGTGCGTGCTGCTGCGTGACGGGCTGCCGAACGCGCTGCGCGGCGGGCAGGGCGAAGCGCCCGCGGCGCGTCGCCCCGCCGGCGGCCCTACCGGCGGCTCTACCGGCGACAGCGGCCGGCGGACCATCTGCGTCAGCTCCCAGGTGGGCTGCGGCATGGGCTGCGTCTTCTGCGCGTCGGGCCTGGACGGCGTCGACCGCAACCTCTCCGCCGGCGAAATCGTCGAGCAGATGCTGCTCTTGCAACGCCGGCTGGCGCCCGAAGAGCGGCTGAGCCACATCGTGATGATGGGCATGGGCGAGCCGCTGGCCAACCTCTCCAACGTCCTCACCGCCCTGGACGAGGCGGCCCGCGACGACGGCCTGGGCATCTCGCCGCGGCGGATCACCATCTCGACGGTCGGCCTCCCCAAGGCGATCCGCCGGCTGGCGGCCCTCGACGCACGCTACCGGCTGGCGATCTCGCTGCACGCCCCCACCGACGAGCTCCGCAACCAGATTGTGCCCATCAACCACCGGGTGGGCATCGCCGACGTGCTGGCCGCCGCGGACGACTACTACCGCGCCTCACGCCGGCGGCTGACCTTCGAGTACGTGCTGCTGGCCGGCCTCAACGACCGGCCGGAGCACGCCCACCAGCTCACCCGCCTGCTGGCGGGCCGGCACGCGCTGCTGAACGTGATCCCGTACAACCCGGTGGAGGGGCTGCCGTACCGCACGCCCTCGCCGGCCGCGCAGCGGGCGTTCCGCGAGGTGCTGCAGCAGGGCGGCCTCAGCGTGCGGTTCCGCCACCGCAAGGGCGACAAGATCAACGCCGCCTGCGGCCAGCTCCGCCGCAACGCCCAGGCCACGCCCGCCGTGGTGGAGCCGGTCACGTTGTGAAGCGTTGGCCGCTGGCGGGTGTTACTCGGTGCGGTGCGAACAGGAGCAGCAGAAACGAGAACGACCCCGGCCGTTGCTGGCCGGGGTCGTTGCAGTTTGGCAGTGGGCAGTGGGCAGCTGGCGGTGGGCAGTGGCTAACCACCGTTCGCGGAGCGATCGCACCGGACCGCTGGCTGGGCTCACGGGCCAGGCTCACTCGACGGGGACTTCGATTTCTGCGGGCACCGGCGGCGCCGAGTCGTCGACCTGGTCGGGCCGGAAGCCGGGCGCAACGCCGCCGCCGCCAGCCGCCCCGCCCTGGGCGCCGAGCAGCCGGCGTAGCTCTTCGAGCTGCTGCTGCATCTCTCGCACCTGCTCTTGCAGCGTGCCCCGCCGGCCCCGCAGCCCCGCCGGCCGGTCCGCCCGCTGGCCGCCGAAGAAGCCTTCCAGGCGGGGCATCAGGTCTTGGGCGTCGATGGTCAGGTTGCCCAGGTTCAGGCCGCCCGGGCCGCCACCGCCGAGCATGCCCTCAACCATCACGCGGATGTCCTGCGGCAGCTCGCCCAGGGCCTTGGCGTCGCCGGCGTTGAAGTCCCATTCCTGCTCGCCCCGCTGGACGCGGACGCGCGTCTGGCCGTCCTCCGTAGTGACCGCGACGCTCACGCCGTCGGCCAGCAGGTTGCCGTTCGGCCCGTCAACCACCACGCCCGGGCCGAGCATCCGCAGGCGGAGCGGTTGGCCCGGCTGGCCCAGGCCCAAGATGCCGCCGGGCCGCGCGGCCCCGTTGCCGGCCGCCCACGGGGCGAGCTGCTCCTCTACGGCGGTGGCGAACGCCCCGGCGGGCCGCTCGGCCGGCTTCACCCAGCTGGTCTGCCGGGCGCCGGCGCGGATCAGCTCCACGGCGATCCGGCCCCGCAGCGGGCCGACCTCGCCGACCAGCTCCACCAGGTCGCTCATGCCGGTGATCTGCTTGCCGGCGGCCCGCAGCAGGATGTCGTGCTGCTGGAGGCCGGCCTCCTCGGCGGGGCTGCCGGCGAGGACCTCGGGGATGTTGAGGCCGGGCCCTTCGTCGTTGGGGTGGGCGCGGTGGGCGGCGCTGTGGGGGCCGCCGAGGGGGCGTCGCGCGG
>JBCCQL010000165.1:0-6901 GCA_039024355.1 Planctomycetota bacterium | reverse complement strand
GCCGATGGCCCTCCCGCTGGCGGCCGCGATCCGCCGCGGCGGCGTGGCGATCGGCGGTGGCGTGACCCGCGTGGCCGGTGCGTTGGACGGGGTCGCCGGCCGCCTCGTGGCGGGCGTCGGCGCCACCGCCGGCGGCGAGCAGCCAGCGGCGCCGGCCGTCGCCCACCGCCCCGAGGCGGCCGGCGACCCCGTCCAACGCACGGGCCACGCGGGTCACGCCACCGCCGATCGCCACGCCGCCGCGGCGGATCGCGGCCGCCAGCGGGAGGGCCATCGGCCGCCGGGCACGCCGCACCGCGAGTAGGCGATCTCGGTCCGCCGTCAGGCGTGGCTCACGCGGCAGCAGCATGACGACCGAAATGGGTCGGCTGGGCGTGGCCCGCGGCGCCACGTCTAGCCGCGGCGTAGCGGCCGCCGCCAACGGACGCTCCGCGAGCGGGGCGATCGGGAAGCGACGCACGTAATGGCCCGCGAGCGGCGCCGGCCGCCGCCAGGTCGCGTCGAGCAGCCGATGGGCGTCGATCGCCACGCCTCGCTCGAGCACCAGCGTCAGCTGCGACGGCGTCAGCGGCGCCGGGGCAGGGCGGAGCGGCCCCAGCAGCGGCAGCGGCGTGGCGGCGCCCTGCCCGGCCAGCCGCTCAGCCAGGGGGGCGTCCGCCGACGCGGCCTCGGGGCGGCGGCCCACCGGCTGCGTCGCCAGAGGCCGCGTGGGCCACGCACGCGAAGCCTTCGGCGTGCGCAGGGCGGGTGCAGTGGGCACGGACCGCCGCGCGGCGCCGCTGCCCTCGGGGCCAACGTTCACCGCCGCAAGCGTGCCGAGCAAAGCCAGCACCGTGAGGCACGAAAGCAGGATTGGCGTTACTTCGCGGGATCTCCCGCGGCGTGTCTCGTCCATGACGCTCTGTCGCTCCATCGCCGCCGCGTCAACCGTGACGCCGGCGCCGCACCAGTCTCCGTCCCGCTCCTGTGCGTAGGTCCCCCCTACGCCGCCGGCGGCCCATCCCGATGGGGCCCCGGCCCGGAACGTGGCGTGCTATCACTGGTAAGATCGGCAGCTTGGGCTTTGTGGTTAACTAATCGCGAAAAACGGGGCCACGAATTTTTTCGCGGCGGCGGGTTCTGCCGAAGATAGCTAGGCAAGGCCGGCAGAACGGCCGCCTCAACCCAGATTCGGATTTCCACCTATGCACTGGCATGCGGCATTGGCCGTGGCGATTGGCGGCGGCGTCGGCGCGGTCACACGCTACGCCGTGTCGCTCGCCTGCGCCGCCTGGCTGGGCGACCGGTTTGGCTACGGCACGCTGGCGGTGAACGTCGCCGGCTGCTTCCTGCTGGGGCTGCTGACGCACGGCGGATTGGCGGAGGCGGCCCGGGCGCCGTGGCTCTCCCACCCCGGGCTGACCGCCGGCCTGCTGGGCGGGCTCACCACGTTCTCGGCGTTCGGCCTGCAGAGCGTTGCGCACCTGGAGCGTGGCGAGTGGTTGCTCGGCGTCGGGAACGTCGCGGCGAACGTGGTCCTCGGCTGCGCGGCCGCCGCCGCCGGGCTGGCGGCCTCCCGCGCGCTGGGGCCGGCCTGAACGCACCGGCGCCTCCCCGCGCAGGCCGCTGCCGCACGCGCACGAAAAAAGCGGGCGGGGCAAAGCTGCCCCGCCCGCCGGTTCGCTCATGACCTTCGGCTGCGTTACCGCAGCTCGGGTTTCCGCGGCTGCGTTACCGCAACTCGGGTTTCCGCGGCTGCGTTACCGCAACTCGATCTTCCGCGGCTGCGCCTCGGGCGTCTTCGCGATCGAGATGTGCAGCACGCCGTCGGTCAGGTCTGCCTCGATCGTGTCCGGGTCGACCGTCTCCGGCAGCGACACGGACCGGCTCACCGAGCCGAAGCCCCGCTCGTTGTGGTGGAACTTGCGTCCCTCCGGCGCCGGGCGGTCGAGCTTGACCGTGAGCACGCCCTTGTCGTAGGTCACATCCACGCCTTCGCGGGCCACGCCCGGGGCGTCGATGTCGAGGTGCAGCCGGTCGTCCGCCTCCCAGAGCGAAGCCCCCGCCTGCCAGCCCGCCGACCAGCTGGAGGGGTGCCCAAAGAAGTGCTCGACCAGGTTATCGACCTCGGCGAGCGAACCAGGGACCAACTGCCGTAAACGATTCTTCTGCGTTCCGCTTGTCATCAGAATTTCTCCTCACGTTAAGGAAAAAAGGGGTGGCTTAGTTGCGGATCCAACCTGGATCGGACTAACGCCACCCCGTCGATGCAAGCGCGGCGCCAATTCGCACGATATTTCGCAAGACGTTTCATTTAAACGACTTGCGGATTGAAAGGTCGGCTCTGCAGGACGGCTGGCCCGCCAATTCGGCACCCATGCGAACTTCCGATGGCCCAGTTCGCGAGGACATTGGCCGCCAATATGGCATGCGCGTCGGGCATGCCGTCAAGGCGGCTGACGGAGCTACGCCCCACGCCAGCTAGCCCAGGACGGCCCGCACCCGCTCGAGCGTCTCCGGCTGGTCGTACTCCAGCTTGCCGAAGCCCCGCACGGCGCCCGCCGCGACGGCCGCGTCTTGGTGCTCGGCGTAGTTGGTGATCAGCATCACCGGCACGCCGGCGGTCTGCTCGTCCGCCTTCAGCCGGGCGATCACGTCCATGCCGTCGGTGTAGTCGATGTCGAGCTTGCGGTTCACGACCACCAGGTCGAACGGCTTGGCCTTGAGCTTCTCCAGCGCATCGTCCGCGCGGTCTGCCTGAGCCACTTCGCATTCGTAGTGGGCAGAAAAGAACTGCGTGATCGCCGCGTGGTCCGGGCCGCAGTTGCCGACGTCGAGGATTCGCTTCATCGGTTTTGGTTTCTTCGCTTGCGGGTTCATTTGGCATCGATCGCTCGCGGCGATCACGGTTCATCAAATCGGCGGCAGGGCGCCCGGCTACGGCCCGGCAAGGCCGCCGCTCACTCCCGCTCCACTCCGCCGCCCGCGGCTTCGATGGTGTCGATCTCATTGATGTGGGCGATCGACACCATGCGTATGCGGGGCCTGGGGCTGTCTTCGCTCGCGACACCCAGCGCGACGACCTGCTCGCCGACGATGGCCGTCTCTGGGTGACGCACCGCGTGGGTTCGCCCGCCGGACATATGCAGTCGTAGCGGGTGGAATGGCCGCTCGGCCAGCACCTCGATCAGTTCTTCGGCCTTCACGCTACTCGCCTTGCTGGCCTTCCGATTGAGCCTCGATGGCGAACAGGTGCGTGCGGTTAGAGATGTACAGCACGTTGTCGGCGACGATCGGCGTGGAGTAGACGCTGTTGCCCATGTTCACCTCGCCGTAGAACGGTACCATCTCGCCGCCGTCGTCTTTCATGGCCACGGCGGGGTCGGCCGAGTGGCGGAAGATGGCGACGTCGCCGTCCTCGTCGCCCACGTAAACCTTTCCGTCCACAATCACCGGCGAGCCCCACGCCGCGGCCAGCATGTCGTACACCCAGTGCACCTTGCCGGTCTTGGCGTCCAGGCAGTGGAACAGGCCGCTGAAGTCGGCGATGTACAGCACCCCGTCCTTGATGGCCACGGTGCCGCAGCTGCGGTGCATCTCTTCCTCGAAGTCGATCTGCCCGTCGCCGTTGCGGTCCACCTGGCTGTAGTGCCACACCGCGGCCGAGTTCGGGTTGGCCCGCACCAGGTCGCCCTCCTCGGGCACCACGGCCTGGATCCGCTTGGGGGCGATCGGCGTGGTCAGGTCCGCCGAGTTGAAGGCCAGCTCGGGGCTCACATCGCCCGTGCCGGACGGGTCGATGCACCACAAGTGGCCGATGCCCTCGCCGTGCTCGGGGTCCTGCCCCACCGCGACGTACACCAGGCCCTCGTACACCACGGGCGTGGCGATGATGTTGTTGCGTGTGCCGCGGCCGCCCAGCACCCAGACAGACTCCTTGGGGTTGGCGTCGAACTTCCACAGCAGCTTCGAGCCGCCCTGGCCGTCTCCACGCGGGTCGAAGCTGTAGACCCAGCCGTCGCCGCCGGCGAAGATCGCCTGGCCGACCGGCTCGCCATCGGCGCCCTCGAGCACCGCGTACGCCGGGCTGGACCACTGCCCGTGCAGGATGTTCTCGCCCGGCGAGGCGTCGGTCCACAGCAGCTTGCCGGTATTCTTGTCCAGCGCGATAAAGCTGGGCGCGTCGGGCGACGGCAGGTTGATGTGCGACTCGTCCAGGCCGTTGGACGTGTTGACCAGCAGCACGTCGCCCACGGCCGTCACGCTGCAGCTGCACATGTTGTGCTGCGAGACGCCCAGCTCGCGCATCATGTCGAAGACCCAGATCACGTCGGCCTCGACCTCGGCGGTGTGCTCCTCGTCGGTGACGGGGCCGTCGTTCTCGCCGTCGCGGAAGCCCTCGGTGTCGAGGCAGCGGACCTCGCCGCGGCTCGTGACGAACCACAGCCGCTCACCCTCTACCAGCGGGGCGCAGCAGATGCCCTGCAGCGGCCAGTCGTGCACGCGGCCCGTCTTGAGCTTTTCGCTGGAGTGCTGCCAGAGGAAGGCGCCGGTCTCGAGGTCGAAGGCGATCAGGCAGCCCAGGTCGACGCCGCCCGGGTACCGCTCGATCCAGCCGCCGGAGTTGTTGGTGCCCACAAACGCCTTGCCGCCGGCCACCACGACGTTGCCGTAGGTCTGCGACCCCAGGCGGGCGACCCACTTGATGTTCTCGGCGGTAGACGGGTCCCACTCCCCGGTGCGGAAGTCGAACTGGCCGACGTCCCACGACGTGGGCAGCCCCACGCCGGTGGGCACGTTGTTGCGGGCGGGCGTGCCGGCCCACTGCGCCCACTCCTTGGTGACCCCGCCGCCCGTTTCGGCGTGGGCGGCGGCCGCCGCGGTTGCCAAAAGAAACACGCATGCTTGGAAGGCAGATTTCGTCATGTCGATAATTGGCCGTTGGCTAAATCTCGGTTGGGTCTTTCGGTGGCGTGATGTCGGATGTCTCCACCCGTGTGACGTTCATGATCGAGCAACGCACCCCGCGGTTGTCATGCGCCACGTACAGCATCTCCCCAGAAACCATCGCTTGGTCAGGGTGGTTCACCGGTAGCATCGATCCGTCATTCATAAAAACGACGAAGGGCACGAACGGCTGCGTCCGCAGCAGCTGAATAAAATCGTCAGGAACCATAGTCGCGCCTCCAAAGCTGCGTGTTTGCGTTACTCGTTCGGCGTGACGCTCAGGTTGTCGAGGTAGAACTCGGCCTCCTTGGCGTCGCCGAACAGGCCGGGGCTGCCCTGGTAGTTCGGCTCTGGGTCGTCGAACTCGAGTGTCCAGCCGCCGGGCTCTGCCTCGCCCCGTCGCCACACCTTGGCGGACACCGTCGCCACGCCGGCTTCCGGCTTCGGGACCACCCGCAGCTTCATCGTGTACCAGACGCCCGGCTCGAACGCGATGGGCTGCACCGCCTGCGTCCGCTTGTCGTGCGTGCACCAGCTGTACAGCCGGGCCTCGTTGTTGGGGCCGAATAGCGTGAACGTGTACCGGCTGTTGATCAGCCCCACGGACGGCAGCTTCACCGCGCTGCTGGACGCCTGGGTGGGCAACTCCGGCAGCGGGGCGTCGTCGCCAGACCCGTCGCCAGCCCCGCCGCCCGACTCGCCGGCGATGCCCGTCTGCATCTGCACGTCGGCCTGCACCGTGTAGTCCGCCAGGTCCGACGGGCCCATCCACATCCGGCTGCGGGTGCCCAGCTTGGTGGTGGGCTTGCCGGGGCGTGTGGGCAGCTCTGTGGGCTTGGCCAGGTAATGGTTGCCGGCGTCGTCCTCACGCAGGTTGTACCGGACCCGCCCGCCGACCCAGGTGAGCGGTACGTCCTCGGCGCCCGACTCGAAGTCGAACGCCCACGGCAGCGGCGGCACGCTCCGCACGCGGGCCGACGCACTCAGCCCGGCGTAGGAGGCTGTGACCAGATACGCCTCATGGCTGCCCGACGGAGAGAACCGCACAGCCGGCGGGTCGACCACCAGCGAGGCCCCCTCGCCGGAAGAGCTCCAGCGGACCGATTCGCCGGGCTGCGTCTCGATCAACTCGCCCCCCGCGTTGAACACCCGCAAGGTGAACTCGACGGACTCGCCCGGCTTGAGCAGCACATCGTACGGCGAAACCGTGAGGTAGGCCGGGGTTTGGTCGGCCGGCTCGCCGGCGGCGGCCTCGGGCGCCTCGCCCGCCGGAGCCGCGGCCGCGTTCGCGGCGATCGACTCCTCGTTGCCGATGCAGTAGACCGCCTCGCTGGTGGTCAGGTAGAGCCGGCCGCCGGCCACGATGGGCGACGCGTCGACCTGCTCGCCCCGCAGCGAGGTGCGGAAAACGGTGTCGAGCGTGCCGTCCGCCTTCGGCTTGAGGATGTAGAACCGGCCGCCGCGGCTGCAGTAGTAGATCTTGCCGTCGGCGTAGACGGGCGTGCCGCGGCTGACGCGGCCCAGCGCTTTGCGCTCAAGCTGCCGGCCGGTCTCGCCGTCGAAGACCAGCATCTTCGCCGAGTCGGTCGTGGCGTACACCTTGCCGTCGATAAACAGGGGCGAGCTCTTGCCCGCCATCACCTGGTAGTTTTTCCACCGCAGCTGGTTGTCGGCGATCGCGGCCGGGCCGCTGCTGCCGCTTGTGGCGGCGCCGGCGGTCGTGGCGTCGACGCTTACGAACGCGCCCATGGTGTTGCCCACGGTGTTTTCTTCGCTGTGGCCGGTAAACACCATGCCGTCGGGCGAAACCACCGGCGAGACGTTCAGCCCCCGGCGAGAGAGCTGGGCCTTCCACTCCATCTTGCCGGTGCCGGGCTGCATGCCCCACACGGCGCCGTCGCCGGAGCCAAAGACCAGCAGGTCTCGGCCGCCCACACGCGTCAGCATCGGCGTGCTGTAGGTGGTGTCGTATGGG
>JBCCQL010000164.1:0-6909 GCA_039024355.1 Planctomycetota bacterium | reverse complement strand
GCCCGCCGCCGGCGCCGCCGCGGCGACGGCGCCGGCCACTGGCCCGGCAGCGGCGTGGGAGGCCGGCCCGCACCGCAAGGAGGAAGAGTTCACGCGGGCGGTCGCCCTGGGGCTGATGGACTACGTCCGCAAGAGCCACGCCCGTGGCTGCGTTGTGTCGATGAGCGGCGGCGCCGATTCGGCGGCGGTGGCCGTGCTGGTGGCGACCATGGTCCGCCTGGCCGCGGAAGAACGGGGCGTGCCGGCGATGCTCGATCGCCTCGGCAGGGCGGGCCAGGCGGCCGGCGGCGCCACGACGCCCGCCGGCGTCGTCGGCAAGCTGCTGGCGTGCGTCTACCAGGCGACCAGCAACTCGTCAGACACCACACGCAACGCCGCCAGGGTGGTGAGCGGCGCCATCGGCGCCGAGTTCCTGGCCTGGGACGTCGACGCGCTCGTCAACCGGTACGTCGAGACCGTCGCCGAGGCCGTCGGCCGGCCGCTCACGTGGGGCTCGGACGACGTCGCGCTGCAGAACGTGCAGGCGCGGGCGCGGGGGCCGGGCGTCTGGCTGCTTGCGAACCTGCGGGACGCGCTGTTGCTGTCGACAAGCAACCGCAGCGAGGCGGCCGTCGGCTACGCGACCATGGACGGCGACACCTGCGGCGGGCTGTCGCCCATCGCCGGCATCGACAAGGCGTTCCTCCGCCACTGGCTGCGGTGGATGGAAACCACAGGGCCGGCCGGGCTGGGGCCGCTGCCGGAGCTCTCGGCCGTCAACCAGCAGCAGCCGACGGCCGAGCTTCGCCCGCCCAGTGCGTCGCAGACCGACGAGGCGGACCTGATGCCCTACGCTGTGCCGGACGCGATCGAGCGGTGCGCGGTGCGGGACAAGCGGCTGCCGGCCGACACGCTGGAAGTGGTGCGGGGGCAGTTCCCGGAGCACGACGCGGGCCAGGTCGCCGACTGGGTCGACCGCTTCTACCGCCTGTGGCGGCAGAACCAGTGGAAGCGGGAACGCTACGCCCCGTCCTTCCACCTAGACGACGGCAACCTCGACCCCAAGAGCTGGTGCCGGTTCCCCATCCTCAGCGCGGCGTACGAGCGTGAGCTGGCCGAGCTGCAGGCGCCGCGAAGTTGAGCGGCCTCCTGCCGCGACGCGGGCCGCCGTGGTTTGGCGGCGGTTGGCACAATCTTCCTCGCCGCGTTTTTCCCGGTGGCCGCCCTCACGGTTTTTGCGGGCCTGTAGGGGCCGATGACAAGCCGCCCGGCGCCGAGGGCAAAGGACTTACGCCGACGCGGCGGGTGATTTCGCCGCTGAGTGCTTGACGCCGAGGGTAAGGCTACCCCGCCCGGCGTCAAATTCTACGCCGATTCGTGGCCGCGCCGTTTTGGGCCAGCGACAACAGGTTTTGGCCACCGGCGGACATGGATTGCAGCACGGTTTCGCGGGCGGTTGCATCCGGTGCGGCGCCCGCCACGAAATAAACCGCAACATGTGTGGCCCGCCTCGGCGCCAGCGGGCCGCACATGCTTTCTTCCGCCCCAGCTCAGCCCTCGCTGCGCGACCACAAACTGGAGACCGGTCCGATGCCCCTGCGCCGAACGCAAACCTACGCCACGCTGCTGCTCGCCACGCTGCTGCTGCCCCTGTCGGCCATGCCGGCGGCGGCTGCTGATCCGGCCGAGGCCAAGACCATCGGCCGCGTGGTCCGCGAGCGTGCCGACCTCTCGAAGCTCCTGCTGCTGCTGGACAAAACGGAGCTTGGCTCGCGGCTGTCGGAAGACACGGGCAAGAGCTTCACGCTGTTCGCCCCGACCAACGCCGCGTTCGACAAGCTGCCCGACGGCGCCGTGAAGACGCTGCTCGATCCCCGCAACGACGACCGGCTGGAAGAGGTCTTCGCCTACCACGTGCTCAGGCGGAGCGAGCCGGCGTGGGCGCTGCAGAAATACTCGCTGCTGCGGATGGCCACCGGGCAGTTCCTCGCCATCGACCTGTCGCGGCAACGCGTCGGCGGCGCCCGGCTGACGGGCACGGCCGTGCCGTGCTCCAACGGCGTGATCTACCTGATCGATACCGTGCTGACGCCGACGACCGACGACCTGTTCCAGACGCTGCAGAAGGACGGCCGGTTCACGATCTTCACCCGCGCGATCACGGCCAGCCGGCAGGGCAAGCTGTTCCAGAACATGCACAGCCTGTATACGGTGTTCGCCCCCACGGACGACGCCTTCGCCAAGCTGGGCGACGAGACGTTGCAGTCGCTCTACCGGCCGGAGAACGACGACCGGCTGCAGGACATCATCAAGCAGCACATCACCGAGGGCGTGTTCGCCGCCGGCAAGGTACCCGGCTTCCGCAGCCTGGGCGTAACGGCGGTGACGCCCAAGTCGGCGTTCGGCCAGCAGCTGAACTTCAAGGCGGCGGCTGGCAATGAGGACGGTCCGACAATCGACGGCGCCGCGATCACCCAGACCGACGTGCCGTGCGCCAACGGCATTGTGCACGTGATCGACTCGGTGATCTTGCCGGCCGAAGACAGCCTGCTTGACCTGCTGCGGGCCGAAGAGAAGTACACCACGCTGGTCCGCCTGCTCGAAGCGACCGGCCTGGACCTGCCGCTGGCGTCCGACTCGGACCTGACGCTGTTCGCGCCTGTCAACTCGGCGTGGGAGGCGGAGCCCTACGCCAGCCTGGTGGCCAACCCGGCGGAGTCGCGTGAGCGGCTGTATGGCATTCTCGCGCGGCACGTGATCTCCGGCAAGCAGGTCACGCAGAACAACGTTCCGTTCAAGAAGTTCCGGTCGCTGCACGACGCCCCGCTGTACGTGACGCGTGACGGCGAGGACCGCCGCGTGCAGGGCACGCCGATCGTGGAGACCGACGCCGAGGCGTTCAACGGCCTGCTGAACTCGATCGAGACCGTGCTGCAGGACCCGCAGGAGCTGCCCGAGGGCGACATCTCGGCGATCGAGGCGATCCTGTTCATCCAGGAGACGCTCACCCGCGGCGCCGAGCTGTACGACGCCGCCCAGTACGAGGCGAGCTACCGGTACTTCGAGCGGCGCGGCTACGAGTACCTGACGAAGTACCGCGTGGTCGACAGCGGCAAGACGGCCGACGCCCTCGAGCGGGCCATCCGCGACAACCAGACGGTGCTGCGTTTCGCCAGCGAGGCGTGGCAGTCACGCAACGCCTTCCGCAACGTGCTCCGCACGCTGGAGCAACGCGAGGACCGCGTGCAGGACCAGTACCTGATGCTGCAGCAGGAGCGTAAGCAGTTCGGCCGGTAAAACGTGCATGGCAATGACGCGTACCGCTCGCGGCGGCGCCGGGCCAAACCGGCGCCGCCGTCTTGCGTTTACCGGTCGCGGCGCCGCTTGGTGAAAAGGTAGCGGGCGAAGGACGCCAGCTCGGCAAAGCGGTAACGCCCGTCGATGTAGTGCTCGATGACGTAGAACGCAAAGTAGTACGCCCGGCAGAATCCCCAGACGGCCAGGCCCAGCAGCAGGGCGTCGGGCCACAGCGGCCGGCCGAGGAGCAGCAGCAGCGACGCGACGACGCCGATGGCCAGCAGCAGCGCTGCCTTGAGGTACATCAGCCGCGGGTCACGCAGGTCCGCCATCGCCTTACCACAACTCCCACTGCCCGCTGTACAGCACCCACACGCCTAGCAGCAGGTTGGTAACGGCGTGGGCGGCGACGCAGTCCCAGAAGCTTTTGGTCTTGAACATCAGCCAGGTCGTCAGGCTGAACCAGACTACGGCGGCGAGCTTTTCGGGGTGGATCAGCACCTCAAAGCCGATGCCGATGCCGGCGGCACGCATGGTGACTTGGCCGAAGGGCACCCGCCAGAACTCTGGGTTATCGACCAGCCGCATCAGCCAGCCGCGCAGCATCAGCTCCTCGGTGAGCGCGACGATGACCACCAGGCCGATGAACCGTGTCGCCAGAAACCAGTAGAAGGTTGGCGTGCCGGCGCCGTACAGGTCGTATGGGTTGGTGGCGTCGCGTGCGGGGAAGAGGAACCCGCCGACCCAGCTCTCTTCGCCCAGCTGCGCAGAGGCCCACTGCCGGATGCCGATCATGTCGACGCCCACCCACAGCACGACGCCCACCACGCCCACCGCGATAGCAAGCCACGAGACCCGCGGCCGCGGCAGCCGCAGCCCGGTGGCCACCAGCCACAGGATGGGCAGCAGCAGCGCGGCCCGCAGCGTGGCGAGCCACAGCAGGTTGTTGGCGTACGCCTTCTGGGCCCGGGCGTAGTGCTCGGCGGTGAGGTGGTCGCCCGGCTTGGTGAGGTCAAACAGCATGGGCGCCACCATGTAGGCGACCAGCGGCGCCAAGAACGGCACCCACGCGTAGCGGGTGAACCACTCGCCCCGCGGGCTGAGCGGCAGCGGCGACGCCGGCGTTTCGGACGAATTCGGCTCGTTCATGGGCGGCAAGTCTTGCGTAACGCGGGCTGCGGGTGAGCGTGACTCTCTGCGGGCGAACAGGGCTATGCCCGCAGGCGAACGGGCTGTGCTCGCGGGCGAACGAGGCGGTGCGTACGCGGCCAGCCAGGCCCCGCGGACCGGGCGAAACGCACGCCGCCGCCCGCCGGGATTCGGCCTTTCTGGCTACGCGGGGCGGCGGTAACCTACGCCGCCACAAGGCTTTGATTTTATCCGCCCGTACTAGCAGCGGGGGACCGAACGGGTAAGATGCTGGCGTAAGCCGGGTATGCAGGTACGGTTACGCCGGTCGGCCCGGGCATAGGCAAGGCATTGGGCTGCAGCCGGCCACCGCGAGCCAAACGGCCCGTGGCGGTGTCGCTCAGTGAGCGGCGCCGCGTCGGCACGGCCACTGCCGATCAGCTCCGAGGCACGGCCGTCGCCCGGTCGCCGCCCGGTGCCGCACGCCCTACGGTTTCACGTCGTTCACCAGAAAATTCGCAACCCACGTCGCCCCCTTCCAACCTCCCTCCAAAACCATGAACCTCGCAAAAGTCCGCAACATCGGCATCTCGGCGCACATCGACTCGGGCAAAACGACCCTGAGTGAGCGGATCCTGTTCTACTCGGGCCGGATCCACAAGATCGAGGATGTCCGCGGCGGCGGCGACGGCGCCGTGATGGACAACATGGAGCTGGAGAAGGAGCGGGGCATCACCATCGCCTCGGCCGCCACGTACCTGAAGTGGGACGGGTACGACATCAACCTGATCGACACGCCGGGCCACGTCGACTTCACGGTCGAGGTCGAGCGGTCGCTGCGTGTGCTCGACGGCGCCATCCTGGTGCTGTGCAGCGTCGGCGGCGTGCAGAGCCAGTCGATGACCGTCGACCGGCAGATGAAGCGGTACCACGTGCCCCGCCTGGCGTTCATCAACAAGATGGACCGCACCGGCGCCAACCCGAACAGCGTGGTGCAGCAGGTGCGCGATAAGCTTGGGGCCGACGCCGTGCTGATGCAGATCCCGATCGGCGTCGAGGACAAGTTCCAGGGCGTCATCGACCTGGTCCGCATGCGTGCCTACACGTTCGAGGGCAGCAACGGCGAGAAGGTGATCGACTCCGAGATCCCGGCCGACCTGCAGGACGAGGCCGAGAAGTACCGCGCCCAGATGCTCGAGTCGCTCAGCATGTACAGCGACGAGCTCATGGAGAAGCTGCTGGGCGAAGAAGAGGTGACCGAGGAGCTGATCCACGCCATCACCCGCAACGCGGTGATCGAGCAAGAGTTCTGCCCCGTGTTCCTGGGCAGCGCGTTCAAGAACAAGGGCGTGCAGCCGCTGATGGACGCCATCACCCGCTACCTGCCCGCGCCGACCGAGGTCGAGAACACCGGCACGAGCCCAGAGACGGGCGAGCGCATGCTGCTCGAGTCCGACGCCACCAAGCCGCTGGTGGCCATGGGCTTCAAGATCACCGACGACGAGTACGGCCAGCTCACCTACACCCGCATCTACCAGGGCAAGGTCCAGAAGGGCGGCACGTACTTCAACCAGCGGACGGGCCGCAAGGAGCGCTTCAGCCGCATCGTCAAGATGCACTCCGACAAGCGCGAAGAGGTAGACTCCGGCGAGGCGGGCGACATCGTCGCCATCATGGGCATCGACTGCGCGTCGGGCGACACCTACTGCGACGAGGCCAAGTACTGCGCGCTGGAGAACATCTTTGTCGCCGACCCGGTGATCAAGATGAGCGTCAACCCGCTCAGCCGCGACAACAGCGACAAGCTCGGCAAGGCCCTGCAGCGGTTCCGCAAGGAGGACCCCACGTTCCACGTCTTCACGGACGAAGAGACCAACGAGACCATCATCGCCGGCATGGGCGAGCTGCACCTCGAGGTCTACGTCGAGCGGATCCGACGCGAGTACGGCGTGGAGACCGAGGTGGGCGCCCCGAAGGTCAGCTACCGCGAGAGCGGCCAGCAGCCCTTCGAGTTCGACCACAAGCGCAAGAAGCAGTCCGGCGGCTCCGGCCAGTACGGCCACATCATCGGCACGATGCGTCCGATGAGCAACGAGGACCGCGAGACGATGGCCGAGTCGGGCGACACCGGCGAGCTGTTTTTCGAGGACCAGGTGACCGGCGGCCGCATCCCCAAGGAGTACATACCGGCCGTCAAGAAGGGCTTCGAGGAGATGATGACCAAGGGCCCCGTGGCCGGCTACCCGGTGGTCGACATGGCCGTGGAGCTTAAGGACGGCACCTTCCACGACGTCGACTCCAGCGACATGGCGTTCAAGCTGACCGCGCGGGAGTGCTTCCGCGAGCACTTCAACCGGATGAAGCCCGTCCTGCTCGAGCCGATCATGAAGATGGAGGTCGAGTGCCCCGAAGAGTTCCAGGGCTCGGTCGTTGGGCAGGTCAGCAGCAAGCGTGGCATGATCGTCGAGACGGAGACCAACCAGGGGATGACCACCATCATCGCCG
>JBCCQL010000163.1:0-6973 GCA_039024355.1 Planctomycetota bacterium | reverse complement strand
CGCAGACGTCGAAGGCGTGGCAGATGGCGCGGCGGCCCTGCTCCATGCTGGTAGACGCCAGGGCCGGGAAGCCGATGACGTCGCCCGCGGCGTACACGTGCTCCACGTTGGTTTGGTAGTGTTCGTTGACGTGCAGCCGCTCGCGGTCGTCGAACTCGATGCCCACCTTGTCTAACCCCAGGGCGCCGCAGACGCCCTGCCGGCCCACGGCGTACAGCAGGGCCTCGGCCCGCAGGACCTTGCCGCTCTCCAGGTGGGCCTGCACCAGCTTGCCGGCTTTGCCGTTGGTGGCGCCGTCGACCTCGGAGATGCTCTCGACCTTCTCGCCCAGGCGGAGGGTGATGCCCTTCTGCCGCATGAAGTACTGGAAGGCGCCGGTGAGCTCTTGGTCGACAAAGCCCAGCACCTGGCTGCGGCCCTCGATCAGCGTGACGCGGATGCCCAGCGTGGCCATGATGCACGCGTACTCGGTGCCGATGACGCCGCCGCCGACCACGATCATGGTCTTCGGCACGTGGTCCAGGTGCAGGATCTCGTCGCTGGTGGCGATGGTCGACCCGTTGAACGGGATGTGCGCGGGCCGGGCGGGACGCGTGCCGACGCACACCAGGAAGCGGTCGGCCGTGATGTGCTGCTCGACGCCGTCGTTGCCGCAGACGACGATCTCGTTGGGCCCGGTGAACTCGGCCCGGCCCCAGATGAGCTCGACGCCGTTGCGGTCGAACTGGTTGCGGATCACCTCCCACTCGTGGCGGATGACCTGCTGCGAGACGGCGGCCAGGTCCGCCACGGTGACCTCGTTCTTGACGCGGTAGCTCTGGCCGAACAGGCCCCGCTTGTTGGCGCCGGTCAGGTGCAGCACCGCCTCGCGGAGGGCCTTGCTGGGGATGGTGCCGGTGTTGATCTGGGCGCCGCCCAGCACGGGGCTCATCTCGACCACGGCGACGCTGCGGCCGAGCTTGGCGGCCTGGATGGCGCCCTTCTGGCCGGCGGGGCCGGTGCCGATGACGATGCAGTCGTAGTGCTTCATGGGGATGGTCGGGGTGCAGGGGGGCCGCGGGCGGGGGGCTGGCTGGCGCCGAGGAAAGCCTACCACGGCGCCCACGCCCGGCAACACCAGCCGCCCAGGCCGCCGGTGCTGGCGTCGACGCTCACCTTTTGGGCAACGGACGGATAAGGGGATGGGGCGATGGCTGAGGATAGGGGCGATGGCGGCCCGCCGGGGCTGCGGCGCCGCGGCTACGATTTCCCATCGCAGAACACCTGCATCATGGCGTTGCGGGTTGGGCTTATCCGGTTGGTGGGTGTTGGCGTTCGGTGGCCGCTTCTCGCCGCGCGGACCAGCTCTGCAGGGCGGGCGCCTCCTCGATCCCCCGCCCGTCCCCTTATCCGCTGGCCGTATCGCGCGAGATTACACCCGGACGCTGCACTCACGCGGTGTGTGGCAAGCCGCCGCCGGTGGCGAGGGTTAGCGCGGGCGTGCGGCCGGCCGGCCGGCGGTGGGCGTGTAGCCCGAGGCGCCGAAGTTCTTGGTCTGCACAACGCCGGTCTTCCGCCAGTACGAGAGCTCGGCAGAGGTGTGCTTCAGCCGCCCCTCGGTGGGCGACTGCTGCACCCACAGCGAGGCTTTGGCCAGCGCGTCGCCGCGGAGTACGAAGAGCTCCTTCGCCTGGCTGTAGCTGGCCTGCGAGGCGACGGCGTTGAACGACCCGCCGCCGCGGCTGGCGCCCTCCAGCCGGACGCCGCCCTGGGCGATGAGCTCCAGCGGGCCGAGCCGACGCGACGTGGCGGCGGGCCCCGCCAGCGGGCTTTGGTAGCGGGCCAGCGGGTCCTCGGCCACCTGCAGCACGTTGCAGGCCAGCGTCGCGCTGTCGGGCCGCAGCGGGCCGGTTGCCTCGAGCGGCAGCTCCTGCTGCCAGGCGATCACCGGCCCGTAGACGGCCCGCACGCGGTTGCGGAACTCGATCTGCCGGTTCTTGTAGTTGCCCACCACGCCGCCCTGGAACCGGACACGCAGCAGGCCCAGCCGGGCGGGGTTGTCCGCCGCGGCGGGCGGGGTTGGACTGCCGCCGGCGATGGCGGCCAGCGGGTTGGCGCCGTCGGTCAGCCGGACCGACCGGACCGAGCCAGGCCCCGTGCCGGTGATGGCGCCCGTCTGCTGGTTGATGGACAGGGTTGCGAGCTCTGCCCGCTCGTGCGACGTCTGGCCGCCGGCGTCGACGGTGCGGTGGTCGATCGTCACGCCGCCCAGGCAATCGATCTGGCGGACTTCTACCGGCGCCGAGCCGCTGCCCACGCCGCCGCCCGCGCCGCGACCGAAGTTCATCGGCCGGTCGAGCGTGGCGATCAGCTCGCCGGCGCGGACCCAGTCGTGCGGGCCTTGGCCGAGCACGTCGCCGCGGACGGTGATCTGCTTGCCGTCAAACACCCAGCCGTCCCGCCAGCGTAGGAACAGGTCGGTCGCGGCGGCGGTCTGCTGGCCCAGCAGGTCGCGGTCGGTGCGCCAGTGGGCGGCGCCGGGGGCGGCGGCCCACAAGCGGGTGTTGGCCTGGTCGAGGTGGGCGTCGCGGGCGTGCAGCGTCATGCCGCGGGCGGCGATGGTGGCCAGCCCCGCGCCGCCGCCGGGCGACCGATCAGCGCCGGCCGGGGCGCCGTGGATGGTGAGCCGCACCGCGTCGGTTTCTAGCCCGTCGACGCGGAGCCGCGCGCCCGTCGCCGCCAGCGGCTGCTCGCCGGGCTTGGGGTTCTGCTCGCGGAAGTCGACGGCGCCCTCGCACGTGACGGTGGCCGGCGCCGCCTCGCGGCCACGCAGCATCACGTCGATCTTGGCCCGCCGGGCCGCCAGCTGGTAGCGGGTCTTCGGCTTTGCTGCGCTACGGCTCGGCTGGCCCGATCGCTGGCCCGGTTGCTGCCCTGCTGGCGGCGCCTGTGTGGATGCCGTCGTTGGCTGCGGCGGGGCTGCCGCGGGCTGGCCGCGTGGCTGTGGCGTGAGGCCGGCGAGCAGGAACACGGTCAGCTCGTCGGTCGCCGCGGACAGGCGTGGCGACTCCACCCGGACACGCCCGCTGGCGTCCACCCGCTCGGGGAGCAGGGCGAGGCGGTCGCCGCGGCCCAGCTCAATGGCCGGGCCGTCGGGGCCGTCGGCGGCGGTCTCTTGCATCCGCACGACGAGCCGGTCGGAAACCATCTCGCCGGTCCTGTCGACGGCCCCGCCCGCGGCGCCATCAACGGTCAGCTGCGGGCGGCCCAGCACGGTTAGCATTGGATGGTCTTGTGCGTCGCGCGTGAGCGACACCGGGAACTCCACGCCTTCCACTTTGCCCCAGCGTGCGTTGATCGTGTCGCGTGCGTCCCCTGCATCGCCCCGAGCATTACGACCGGCGTCGGGCGCTGCGCGCAGCCGGCCCGGGCCGCCCAGCCACATCCGGCCGATCGCCACGTCGGCGCCGTCGGCCGGGTGCTCGTAGCGGATGGTCGGCGCCTGGACGAAGCTGCCGCCGCGCGAGATCACCGCCCGCGGCCCATCGAGCGAAAGCTGCCGGGTGCGGAAGTCGAACTCTAGCCGGCGGCCGCGGGCAACAACGCCCCGCGACGGCGAGTCGACCTTCACCGGCGATCCGGTGGCCACCAGCCGCCGCGGGTCGAGCCGCCCCAACGCCCGCCGCTGCCGGTCGGCCACGTTCGGGTCGTTCCGCGGGTCGATCACCAGCGGCGTGCCGCCCTCGCCCGCGTTGAACGCGATCACCAGCTGCTGGCAGGTCAGCTGGTCGTTCTGCCCGCGGGTGGTTGGCTGCTGGACGTGCACGCCGTCGCGCATCGTGGCGGTGAAGTCCGTCAGGTCCAGGCGGAAGGAGCCACCGCAGGTGATCTCGACGGGCGGGCTGCTTGGCGGGTCCGTTGGCGGCGCCGGGGCGGCTGGCGATCGCCCCTGCCGCGCCGCCGCCGGCGGCGTGTAGATGCTCTGCCGCGGCGGCGTGAGCTCCGGCCCGTCCGCCCACGCGGCGGCCTCGTCCGACGGCGCTCCCGCGGCAAAGGCGGTGAGCTCAATTCCGCCACCGCCGGCAAGCCGTTTCGGCGTGGGCAGCGGCCGCCCGGGCAGCACGGCTACGCCGCCCAGCGGGTTCGCCCCGCCCAGCTGCAGTTCCAGCCGTACGTCGTGGAAGACCTCGATCGACTCGACGCCGGCGATCTTCAGCCCGCCGCCGCGGGCGTCGACGTCCTCCAGCAGCTTGATCTCCAGCCGCCGGCCGGCGCCGCGGTTGGGGCCATACCGCAGGTCCACCTCGTGCGGCGAGAAGACCATGGTCTCATTCATGCGGAGGTCGCGGGCGGTGATCAGCAGGTCGTCGCCGGGACCGGGGTCGGCCATCCGGCTGCGGATCACGACGTCGCCCGGGAACTGGCCGCCGATCACGCGGCCGACCTTGCCCCGCGAGGGCTGGAAGTTCTCGTCGAATTGCAGCCTAGCGCCGCCGGGGGCGTCGAACACCAAGGCGTCGGCCGGCGCCGGGCGCTCGGCGGTCCGCCGCGTCGGGAACATCAGCAGCAGGCAACGCGTCAGGTCGACCCGGCCGGTGTCGTCCCGCCGGTAGTTGTCGATCACCAGCATCACCGCGCCGCTCTCCAGCACCTTGGGCGAGCCGCCCAGCGCCCAGTGGCCGCTGGGCAGGTAGGCGGCCAGCACCTCTTCTTGGTACCGGCGGACGCTGCTCCGCGGCTCACTGAGGTTGTCGATCAGGATCGCCTCGCGGACCCGCGCAACGACCGGCGGCTCAACCCACGGCGACACCAGCCACGCGTACGCCTGGAAGGCGACCAGCACGGCGCCCAGGGCGATAAGGCTGCGGAGGAGTCGGCCAAACATGGTTTTGATTTACCGCAGAGGCCGCAGAGGCCGCGGAGGGAATAGGCCGCGGAGGGACACGGCTACGGCTGAACGGGCAGCGCCACGAAAGATACCGGCCTGCCCCTCCAGGAATCGATGCCATCATGCCTGGGGTGCGGCTCGCCAAATAGCTGTTCGGTCATGGCAAAGTAGTCGCGTCCGGTTTCGGAGAGATGTGATGCTGGGAAGACTGGGACCCATACCGCACCACCCCAACAGCACCAACAAGCCCAGGAGTCTCGAGGGTAGAGCACGCCGCCGGACACGGGGTGGTGACGACGAGCCCCGACCGAAGTTTCAAGCAGAGGGACGCCCGGCCGCGACTGCCGCCAGCGGGCGTAGCCGTCGGCCCCCGATAGATCGAAAGCGAATTGCATGCCGCCGACTGCTGCTGCCGGTTCGGCATCGGCAGGCGGCATCGCCTGTGCCTCCGCCTTGTCTGCAGGCCGGCCCATCGCCGGCGGCGCCAAGGCACAAATCAGCAGGATCGCTCCGATGGTAAATCGCATCATGCAATCGCCTCTGCGTTCTCTGCGACCCCTGCGGTGAGTCCTCGTTCATAGCCCCGCCAGCAGCGCGTCCCACTTGCCCGACTCCTTCAGCAGAGTCTCCACAAGCTCGCGCACCGCGCCGCGGCCGCCGGGGGTTTGCAGAACCAGGTCGGCGCCCGTCTGTACTTCCGCCGCGGCGTCGGCCACGGCCACGCCCAGGCCCACGGCGCGGATGGCCGGCAGGTCCGGCAGGTCGTCGCCGAGGTAGGCGATGTGTTCCAGCGGCACGCCCCGCTCGGCGGCGATCTGCTCGACCACGGGCAGCTTGTCGGCGACGCCCTGGTGGACGACCTCGACGCCCAGCGCCTCGGCCCGCTGGCCCACCATCTCCGTTTGCCGCCCGGTGACGATGCCGAACTGGCCGCCGGCGTGCTGCCAGAGCTTGATGCCCAGGCCGTCGCGGATGCTAAACGTCATCTGTTCGCCGCCGCCGCGGGTGAGCGTCACGCCCCCGTCGGTCATCACGCCGTCGACGTCTGAGAGCAGGAGCTGAATCATGGGAGGCGGTTGGCTGTTGGCTATCGGCTGTTGGCTCTGCCGTCGCGGACGCATGCCCTCGACCAGGTAATCCCGGCGTAAACAAAACCGACAGCCGTCAGCCGGGTAGCGATGAAGAAGCACCGCGTTTCACCTCGTGTCATTCACGCACGCCTTAGGTGTGCCATCGCCCACAGCCCACAGCCGACAGCCAACAGCCTTTCTTACCCCGCTGCATAAACGTCTTCGCCGGGGAAGACGCGGATGTCGGGCGCAGAAGTTTTGGGTTTGCGATCGGCCGGGGCGGTTGGCTGCGGCTCCCAGCCGACGATGTCGGTCACGTCGATCAGGCCGATCGGCTTGCCGTCGGCGTCGACCACCGGCAGCTCGCTGAACTTGCGGCCCGCCAGCAGGGCGACCGCCTGGCTCATGCGGGCGCCGGACGGGATGGTCGTCGGCTCGGCCGCCATCAGGGCGGCGATCGGCTGGTCGAGCACGCTGTCGACCGTCGGCCCGCCGTCGCCACGCTGCTCGAACATCCGCGCCAGGTCGCTGTCGGTAAACAGGCCCGCCAGGCGGCCCGCGTCGTCGGTCAGCATGATGGCGCCCGTCCGCCGGCCACGCTTGCCGCAGGCCACCAGCACCTCGCGGGCCGGCCGCTGCTGATCCGCAACGCGGCACTCGGCCAGCGGCCGCATGCAGTCGTCCACCAGGCTGAGCTTCCGCCCCAGCGCGCCGCCCGGGTGGCGGCGGGCGAAGTCTTCGGCCCGGAAGCCCTTCATGCTGCTCAGCACCAGGGCGAGGGCGTCGCCCACGGCGAGCATGGCCGTGGTGCTGGTGCTGGGCGCCAGGCCCAGGGAGCACGCCTCTTCGAGCTCGCCGAGTTCGATGACGGCCGCCGCCGCGCGGCCGACGGTGCTCTGGCCGCTTGCCGTGATGGCCACCACCGGGGCGCCGATCTCCCGCAGGCTGGGCAGCAGCTGGGTGACCTCGCCGGTCTCGCCGCTCTGGGTGAGCATCAGGACGGCGTCGCCCGGGCCGACGCGGCCCAGGTCGCCGT
>JBCCQL010000162.1:0-6979 GCA_039024355.1 Planctomycetota bacterium | reverse complement strand
GGCATCTGCAACGGCCTGCAGGTGCTGGCCGGGACCGGCCTGCTGGACATCGAAGACGAGCACGGCCCGGCCGCCACGCTCACCCGCAACGACAGCGGCCGGTTTGAGGCCCGGTGGGTCGAGCTCGACGTCGAGCCCGGCGCATGTGTGATGCTGGCCGGGCTGGAGCGGATCGAGCTGCCGGTGGCGCACGCAGAGGGCAAGTTCGTCGCCCGCGACGAGGCGACCCTGCAAAGGCTGGCGGGCGCCGGCCGGCTGGTGTTGCGCTACTGTGGCGATGATGCCACGACCGGGCCCGCGGGCTACCCGGCCAACCCAAACGGCTCACACGGCGGTGTGGCCGGCGTGTGCGACGCGACCGGCCGCGTGCTGGGGTTGATGCCGCACCCGGAGCGGTTCGTCGATTACACGCAGCACCCGCAGTGGACCCGGCGCCGCGGCGGGCAGGCCGCCGACGGGCAGGCCGCCGATGGGCTGCGGGTGTTTCAGAACGCCGTCCGCTACTTCTGCTGAGCGTCTCGGCCCACGGCACCGGGCGCGTCGCGGCTGCTTTCCTGGGAGCCGTTGCCTCGCGCGCTGGCTTGCAGCGCGACACTCTCCGCGGCGCCGACCTGGATCGGCCGGACCATCACGGCGTCGATGGACGCCTCGCCGCTGCCGCTCAGCGCGAAGGTCAGCCGCAGCGACTGCCGCCCCGTCGCCCGGCGGAGGATGCGGAACGGGAGCCAGTCGCCGCGGCCGCTGCTGCCGGCGGGGTACACCGGTTGGTGGGTGTAGCCGCCGACGGTGACGCGTGTCGCCAACTCGGGCCCTCCTAGTGAGTCGATCACCGCCAGCTCACCGCCATGCCCGCCACGGTTATCGCTGCTGCCACGCAGGCGGAGCCAGCCGGTGATCTCGACCAGCTGCCCCGTGCGTAGCGGCACGACGGGCGAGGCGACCCATACGCACGGGTCGCGGCCGGGCTCGGCTACGCCGGTGGCGTGCAGCGTCAGGCAGCGGGCGCCGTAGACCGGCTCGCCGTCTCCGAGCGAGACACGTGCCCGCGAGCCCTCGGGCTTAGTGTGCCGCCAGCCCGCCGCGCGAACCGCGGCCAGGTCCTCGAAGTCGCCGGCGGCCAGCAGGTTGTCGTCGCGGGGCGCCGTCTTGAGCAGCTGCCGCAGCCGCACGTCGTCGCCCCAGGTGAGCGGTGTTTCTAGCAACGCCGAACCACGCAGGCCGTTGCTGGGCCGCAGCCGGCGGAGGGCTTCGCTCCGCGCGTTTTGCAGCAGCTGCCGGGCCGACCCGCACGCGGCGTAGGCGGCCGGGGCATCGCCGGCGGCTTGGGACGCCTTGGACCGGCTCACCCAACGCTTGGCGGCGGCCGTGATGGGCGAGGGCTCACGCCGCCGCCCGCCAAACGCCAAGCCCTCGCTGGCGGCGTCCCACTCGCTGGCCTCGGCCTCGGCCAGGGTTTGCATCAGCATGACGGCGCGGCGGCTGCTCCGCTCTACACGCCGGGCGATCTGCAACGCCTCGCGTCGATCACCGGTGAGCAGCACCCAGCGGCCCGGCCCCAGCGCCGCGTTGTCGATGCGGACGCCGCCGAGCGACCTGGCGCAACGCAGCGGTGAGAGCCCCGCCGCGTTGAGCGTGAACGCCGCGGCGCTCTCCGAAATCGAGGGCAGCACGACGCCGCCCGCGTTGCCGGTTTCTGCCCGCTGCGCAGCCGGCGCTCGCGGGCCGCCTGCTAAGCCCACGACCAGCTTCGAGACGCCACGCTGCAGCACAACGGCTGCGGGCCGGCCGTCTGGGCCGGCGATGACGGCCGGCGGCTCGCCCGACACAAGCCACGGCGTCAGCAACGCCAGCCGAAGGTTCAGCAGCTCGACCTCCGCGGCGGCCCGCTTCGCAGCGCGTCCGGCCCCGCCCAGTGGGCGGTCCGCCTCGAGCCACACGCCGCTGGCCCCGCTGGCGACGGCCGCCCAGACGGCCGGCTCAACGCGCGAGAAGTCTCGCCAGGCATTCGCTTTGCCCGTCGGGGCGACCGCCCGCAGTTGGTCCTGAGCCTGTGTCGACC
The DNA here is from genome assembly GCA_039024355.1 of Planctomycetota bacterium. Classification (GTDB taxonomy): domain Bacteria; phylum Planctomycetota; class Planctomycetia; order Pirellulales; family Lacipirellulaceae; genus JBCCQL01. The sequence goes on along the minus strand of JBCCQL010000162.1, from coordinate 4,920 downwards.
GCGTGAGCGGCGCCCGGACCAGCAGCGGTACGCCGCCCAGGACCTCCGCGGCCGCCCGTTTGAAACGCCTGCCCGGCGGTGCGGCGCGGGGCGAGTCGACGACCAACGCGTCGGCCAAGCGGCTCCAGGCACGGAAGTCGTCCTGAGCGGCGGCCACGATCGGCAGGCCCGCGAGCGAAGCGTCGGCCCGCAGCCGCTGGATGGCTGCCCGTGCGGCATCGATCGACAGGGCCGGCCCATCGCTCGGCAGCGTCAGGCCGAGTAGCGCCGGCGATCCGTCCGGCTCAGGTGGCCCGGGCGCCCCGCCGGGCGCGGCAACGATGCGCAGCCCCAATCGGTGCGCCTCGGCCGCCATCGCCTTGCTGGGCATCGTGCGGGTGGCGACGGTGTTGAAGCCGAGCCGCTGCAGCGTTTGCAGCGATTCGCCGCGGTGCGTCCAGATGATCGGGAACAGCGGCTTGCCGGCGTGCTGAAAGCCCCGCGTGGGGTCAAACGGCTGGGGCGGTGCTTCTGGCGCCGGGTCGGTTGGCGTCCGCTCGGCTGGCTTCTGGCCGCGGCCGCCGGCGCCTTGCGTAGCCTGCGATGCGTCGGCGCCGGAGCTCCGCGCCGCCTGCAGCACGCCCTCCACTTCCAGCCGCGACGTCATGAAGGTGTCGGCGCCCCCGCCGCCGGGCACGATCAGCACGACGCTGTCGACGTACGCCTCGCGGGCGTCGATCGAAGGGGCGCCGCCCGCGGCACGCATCATCCGGGCCCGCCCTACAACCCGCGACGGGAGGCCCGCGATCGTGAGCTCTTGCCACTGCCCAGGCGTTCCGTACCGCAAATCGCCACGGACGACGGCCGTCTCGCGGCGCGGCGTCCGCCCGCCGGCCGCCGGCGTGCGTGGGAAGACGACCCGCACGGCCAGCTGCGCACCGGCGCGGGCGCCGCGGTACACCACGCGGGCCTTGAACTCTTCCAGCACTGGCGCCTGCCCAATGGGGTGCAGGAAGATGGCCGAGTACCCGGCCGGGCACTGGAACGTCACACGCTCGGCGCCTACGGGGCCATCTCTGCCCGCCACGCGGACCCGCTCTTGCCGCAGCACCCGCGCCTCACCCGGGTTGGCGGGCTGCACCCAGCTGGCCTCCGGGCCGTCGTAAGACTCCGATACGGCCGGCGGGGCCCCTCCGCTCCAACCAGCCACGGCTGCAGCTGCCAGGCCGAGCGTGAGACGGCAGAGCAGGCGGATCAAAATCGGGATGCTGGACGCGGTAGCGAGGAACGCAGGATGGGCCCGGTCGGTGGTGGTGCGTTGGCGCGGGGAAAGCAAGCCCAGCGAGCCAAGCCGCGCATACGCCGGCCCTACGGCCCAGGAACGGAGACCGCCGCAGCGTCGAGCTTCTATCGGTGTTTGCGAAACACGGCCAGCCCGCTTGATGCAAGAACGCCACGCCGGCGGCGAATACAGGGCGGATCACCACTGGCTTGAAGAAACGTAACCGGCGAATCTAGAATGGGTTTCGGCGATTTTGGGAATGCCGCGGGCCGCTTGGGCGCACCGCCTGCGTTGTCCCGTGGCATTCCTCAACCCGGAGCCTCTTCCATGCCCGAAACGTCTCGCGTGCCCTCGCCCACCGCCAGCGAAATCCCGAGCGACCTGCAGCAGCTGGCCCACGCCATCCAGGCTCTGCCAGCAACGCATGCTGCGGAGCTGGGCCCGTTGGTCGATCGCGTGGTGGAGAGCACCACCCGGCGGCGGCGGATCCTAACGCTGGTGCAAGACGCCCTCAGCCAGCTACGCCTAGACATGAAGTACCTGATGTTCGACCTGGAAGCCACTCGGCGAGAGCGGGACGAGTACCGCAGCCGGCTGGAAGAGGAGTGACGAGAACTTGCCCCGGCGTCGCCGCGGGCCTTTGCCCCGCGGGGCTTTCCTCCGGGCGGCCCTCTGCGAACGATTCTGGCGGGTGGCAACGCGGGGGACGTTGGCGGGCGTTGATCGCGTGCGTCGCACGCACGCAGAGGGATGACGCAGGGGATAACCGTCGCGATGTCTGAGCTGCAGTCTGCCGAAGAGCTTGCCCAGCTGGCGTCCGACGTCGGCGTGCTGGACGATCGGCAGCTGCAGTCCGCGTGGAGCGAGCTGGGCACACGCACCGCCAGCTACCAAGACTTCTCGCAGCTGCTGGTACGCAAGGGCCTGCTCACCAACTACCAGCTCGACCGGATGAGCCGTGGCCTGAAGACGGGCTACGTCTATGGCAAGTACAAGGTGCTGTACCTGGTAGGGGCGGGGACGTTCGCCCGCGTGTTCCGCGCGGCCGACCGCGACACGGGCAAGGTCTACGCCCTGAAGGTGCTGCGGGCCAGCCAGAGCGCGTCGCCCAAGGGGGCGGACATCTTCCGCCGGGAGGGCGAGCTGGGCGCCTCGCTGCGGCACCCGAACATCGTGCCGATCCACGAGGTGGTGTCGCGCGGCCAGCAGCACTACATCGTCATGGAGTTCATCGAGGGGCAGAACCTCCGCGAGTCTTTCCGCGTGCGTGGCCGCCTGAAGTGGGCCGAGGCGTGCAGCATCGCCACCGGTATCCTCGCCGGGCTGCAGGCCGCCTTCCAGCAGGGCGTCACGCACCGCGACCTGAAGATGTCCAACGTGCTGATCGCTTCGGACGGGACGGCCAAGCTGATCGACTTCGGCCTGGCGGCGCTGGACAACGCCACGGGCGACGACGGCGTCGACCGCACCGTCGAGTACGCGGCGCTGGAGAAGGCGACCGGCGTCCGCAAGGACGACACCCGCAGCGACGTCTTCTTCGCCGGCTACATGCTGCACCAGATGCTCTCGGGCGTCTCGTCGCTGCCGACGGGCCGCGACCGGATGAAGCAGCTGGGCAGGGACGTCTTCAGCTCGATCCGCCCCATTGCGGAGCTGGCCCCCGACACGCCGCTGCCGCTGACCATGGTCGTGGCGAAGGCGCTAGAGATGGACCCGGAGCGCCGCTACCAAACGCCCGGCGACATGCTCACCGACTTGAAGATCGCCGTCCGCCGGGCCGAGGCGGGCGGCGGCGACGCCGCGAAGAACGAGCTGGCCAGCCGCGAGGGCATCGGCGAAGACGGCCAGCCCCGCAGGCTCATGGTGGTCGAGTCCGACACCAAGCGGCAGGACGTGCTGCGGGAGCTGTTCAAGCGCAACGGCTACCGCGTGCTGGTGACCAGCGACCCCGAGCGGGCGATGACCCGCTTCATGACCGACGCCGGCGCGGCGGACTTCGTCCTGTTCTGCAGCGCGTCGGCGGGGCAGCAGGCGCTGGAGGTGTTCAACCGCTTCGGCGACGAGATGGTGACCGGCCCGCTGCCCTCGATCCTGCTGCTGGACGAGACGCACGGCGCCCTGGCGCCCCACGCCAAGGTGGCCGAGCACCGCCTGGTCGTGCAGATGCCGGTCAAGCTCCGCCAGCTCCGCGAGTCGGTCTTGTCGGCCATCCACGCCGCAGAGAGCCGCTGACATGGTCCAAGCGGATTCTCCCGCCGCCGGCACTACGCCCGGCGTGTCGCCCGCTCAAGAACGCACGACGCTGGGCCACGCGGGGGTATGGCGGACGTTTGAGCGGACCGTTGCCCGCGGGCGGCTGGCCAGCACCTACCTGTTCATCGGGCCCGAGGGCATCGGCAAACGGGCCTTTGCCAACGAGCTGGCCGCCGCGCTGCTGTGCCCCGACGGGCTGGCGGGCGCCCTCGCACCGGCCGCGTGCGGCCGGTGCGAGTCTTGCCGGCTGGCCGCCGCGGGCGCGCACCCAGACCTGCTCTCGGTCGCCAAGCCGGCCGACAAATCGAGCCTGCCGCTCGAGCTGTTTATCGGCCCACCGGATCGCCGCCACCGCGAAGGGCTGTGCCACGACCTGGCCGTGAAGCCGCTGCTGGGCGGCCGGCGGATCGCCGTGATCGACGACGCCGACCTGCTGGGCGTCGAGAGCGCCAATGCCCTACTCAAGACGCTAGAAGAACCACCGCCGCGGTCGCTGCTGATCCTGCTGGGCACAAGCCTCGCCAGGCAACTGCCGACCATCCGCTCCCGCTCGCAGGTGATACGCTTCGGCCGGCTGAGCGACGCCACGCTGCGGGCGGTGCTAGAGCGGGAAGCCCTCGCTCCCGAGGGCGAAGACCTCGCCGCGCTGGTCGCCGCCGCCGGCGGGAGCGTGGCCGGGGCCCTAGCGGCCGGGGACCGTGAGCTCGCCGACTTCAAGCAGCAAGTGGTGCAGCAGCTCCGCGGCGGGTCGTTCGACCCTATCCGCTTCTCGGCCGCGGTCATGGAGCAGTCGCAGCGCGGCGGGGCCGAGCCGGCGGTGCGTCGCCAGCGGCTGCGGGCGATCATCGGCTACGCGGTGGAGCACAACCGCGACGAACTCCGCCGGGTCGCCGCGGAGCCGGGCGCCCTCCGCACCGGCGGCGGCGAGGCGACGCTCGAGCGCCTCGAACACGCGCTGACGGCCCTTGAGGCCATCGACCGCAACGCCAACCAAGCGACGGTGATTCAGGCGTGGCTGACGGGCGCCATGCCGGGTGCCGGCGTGTGAGCTGGCGGCCCGTTGACACTCGTCGAACGGGTGGTCTAGACTCCGCCGCAAAGCAAAAAACCCCGCATTTGCCGGGAATTGTGCCGCGAAGAGGGCCGCCCTCCGGCGGCTCGACACCCCGCCCGCCGGCGCCGCAGAGCGGGGCGCCCCCCTCTGCCTGACGACCTCCTTTTGATCCACCCGAAGCTTCTCCCCGACGCAGCGGCCGCCCGGTTCGGGGCGCCGCGCGTGGCTGGACAGGCTGAGGGCTTCTCTCGCTAACTCGAGGACACCGCGCTGTGCCTACGCCGCTGACCGCTGCCTACCGCGAACCCAACCAGCGCGAATCCCACCAGCGCGACTCCCGACGGCAAGCTTC
>JBCCQL010000161.1:0-6997 GCA_039024355.1 Planctomycetota bacterium | reverse complement strand
GTCGCCGCGCTGCTGCTGACAACCGACGCCCTGGTGACCGACGCCCCGAAGGAGGAAGAGGAAGCCGGCGGCCACGACCACCACGACCACGGCATGGGTGGTATGGGCGGCATGGGCGGCGGCATGCCTGGCATGGGCGGAATGGGCGGAATGGGTGGCATGGGCGGTATGCCCGGCATGATGTAGCGGCTTTTCCGCGGCGGTTGGCTTCTCGCAATCGGCTGAGTGCCGTCGAGCCTGCCAACAGCCAACAGCCAACAGCCCATAGCCAACAGCCCTATCTCAATCACATTGAACTAGCTTCAGCGAAGCAACCAAATAAAACAGGAGACTTACCATGGCCAAGACGAATCTTCGCCCCCTCGATGACCGTGTAGTTGTGCAGCCCCTAGAGGCGGAAGAAATGACCGCCGGCGGCATCGTCCTGCCGGACGCCGCGCAGGAGAAGCCTCAGCGCGGCAAGGTAGTCGCAGTAGGCGAGGGCAAGCTGCTCGACAGCGGCAACCGCGGCGAGCTGTCCGTGAAGATCGGCGACGAGGTGATCTTCGGCAAGTACGGCGGCTCGGAGGTCGAGGTCGACGGCGACGAGTACAAGATCCTCCGCGAGAGCGACATCCTGGCGAAGGTTGCCGGTTGAGCTAGGAGTGAAGCGATAAGCGATGAACGATGAGGAAGCAGTGATCGGCGCTGCCGCAACCACTGTAGGCTCTGTTCATCGCTCACCGTCTAGCGTTCATCGTTTTCAAACAACCAGCACTTAGCCAACGGCTTTGGCTGTAAGCAAAGAGGAGTTCCTCGTGGCGAAACAACTCATGTTCGACGACGGCGCCCGCGCGAAGATGCTCGCCGGCGTCGATAAGTTGGCCGATGCCGTGGCCGTGACCATGGGCCCGACCGGCCGGAACGTGATCATCAACAAGTCGTTCGGCGGCCCCTCGGTCACCAAGGACGGCGTGACGGTCTCCAAGGAAGTTGAGCTCGAAGACCCGTTCGAGAACATGGGCGCCAAGCTCGTGCATGAGGTCGCGGACAAGACCTCGTCGCTGGCCGGGGACGGCACCACTACGGCTACCGTCCTGGCCCGCGCGATCCTGCGCGAAGGGCTGCGGAACATCGTGGCGGGCAGCAACCCAACCGCGGTGCGGCGTGGCATTGAGAAGGCGGTCGCAGCGGCCGTTGAGTTCCTCGACGAGAAGGCCAAGCCGGTTAAGAGCAAGGAGGAGATCGCCCAGGTCGGCGCGATCAGCGCCAACAACGACCGCGTGATCGGCGACCTGTTGGCCGACGCCATGGAGAAGGTCGGCAAGGACGGCGTCATCACCGTCGAAGAGGGCAAGACCACCGACACGACGCTCGAGTTCGTCGAGGGCATGCAGTTCGACAAGGGCTACCTGTCGCCCTACTTCATCAGCGAGACCGCCAGCATGGAGGCCGTCCTGGAGGACGCCTACCTACTGATCCACGAGAAGAAGATCAGCAGCCTCCGCGAGCTGCTGCCCGTGCTCGAGGCGGTCAGCCAAAAAGGCAAGCCACTGATGATCATCGCCGAGGACGTCGAGGGCGAAGCCCTGGCCGCCCTGGTGGTCAACAAGCTGCGTGGCATCCTCAACGTGTGCGCCGTGAAGGCGCCCGGCTTCGGCGACCGCCGCAAGGCCATGCTGGGCGACATCGCCACGCTGACCGGCGGCACGCTGATCAGCGAGGACCTGGGCATCAAGCTCGAGAACGTTACGCTCGAGCACCTGGGCCGGGCGAAGAAGATCTCCGCCACCAAGGACGAGACCACCATCGTCCAGGGCGCCGGCCAGGCCGCCGACGTAACCAAGCGGATCGATCAGATCCGTAAGAGCATCGAGGCAACCACTAGCGACTACGACCGCGAGAAGCTGCAGGAGCGGCTGGCCAAGCTCACGGGCGGCGTGGCGATCATCTCGGTCGGCGCTTCCAGCGAGGCCGACATGAAGCAGAAGAAGGCCCGCGTCGAAGACGCCCTGCACGCGACCCGCGCGGCCGTTGAAGAGGGCATCCTGCCGGGCGGCGGCGTGGCCCTGCTGCGGTGCCGCGATGCCGTTGCGGAGGCCAAGGGCAAGGGCGACGAGAAGATCGGCATCGACATCATTCTGGGCGTGCTCGACGCTCCGCTGAAGCAGATCGCCGACAACGGCGGGCTGGCCGGCAGCGTGGTGGCGGACGAGGTCTCCCGCAAGGGCTTCAACCACGGCTACGACGCCAACGCCGGCGAGTACGGCGACATGCTCAAGGCCGGCGTCATCGACCCCGCCAAGGTGGTGAAGACCGCCCTGTCGAACGCCGCCAGCATCGCCGGCCTGATGCTCACCACCGACGCCCTGGTGACCAACTTCGACGACAAAGACGCCGACAAGAAGCCGGTCGTCGGCAGCATCCGCTGATCGCTGCATTTGTTTCATTGCTGGGCGCCGGGCCACTCGTCGACAAGCGGGTGGCCCGGTTTGCTTGGCAACGAGCAATCAGCCGCGGATGGACGCAGATAGACGCAGATCGGTGTTATCTGCCATAAGAGGCGCATGTATGGCCGGCGATGAGCGAATCTGATTTCTTCCAGCAGTTACGCCAGTGCATCCTGGCAGCTCCTGATTTCGCGTCGGGATACTGCGATTGGGGGGAACCCAGACGATTTCGATTAGGCGGACAAAATGCAGAGATTCATGGAAAAGTTGGCTTTGTAAACGGCGGCGATGCATGGAGCCAAAAGTTCGTACTGTATCTGGGCAAGCAACCAGCGTCACGCGATGAGATCGAATGGGCGTCGCTTCTTTCTCAAGATGATTCAACAGGGCAGTTCTTCTTTGATAACGATGTCTTACACATTCACCTGCGTGACGCCCGATCGTAATCCGCGTCCATCTGCGTTCATCCGCGGCTAATCCCTCATGCCTACCCAACGCGACTACTACGAGATCCTTGGCGTCGAGCGCACGGCGTCCGAGGGAGAGATCGCCGCGGCGTATCGCAAGCTGGCGATCCTGCATCACCCGGACAAGAACCCGGGCGACGAGGGCGCCATCGAGATGTTCAAGCAGGCTGCCGAGGCGTTCGAGGTTCTCAACGATAAAGAGAAGCGGGCCCGATACGACCGATTCGGCCACGCCGGCGTCAACGGCAACGGCCAAGCCGGCTCGGGCTTTGGCGACGTCGAAGACATCTTCTCGGCGTTCGGCGATATGTTCGGCGACCTCTTCGGCGGTAGGCGTGGCAGGGCGCGGGCCGGCCGCGACGTTCGCTGCGACGTGACGCTCACCCTGCACGAGGCCGCCGAGGGCGTCACGAAAACCGTCGAGTTCCAGCGGCACGAACAGTGCGACGACTGCAACGGCTCCGGCGCCGCCCCGGGTGCAGTGCGAGAAGCCTGCGGCTACTGCGGCGGCCACGGCCGGGTGATCCAGTCGGCTGGCATCGTCCGCATGCAGACCACCTGCCCCGCCTGCAAGGGCGAGGGCTCCACCGTTGCGAAGCCATGCCGCGGCTGCCGCGGCTCGGGGCACAAGTTGAAGAAGGTGGTGACCGAGGTCCAGATCCCCGCCGGCGTGGACGACGGCATGCAGGTGCGGATCTCGGGCGAGGGCGAGCCCAGTCCGCACGGCGGCCCGCCGGGCGACTGCTACTGCTTCATCTCGGTGCTGCAGCACCCGCTGTTCGAGCGTGAGGGCCAGCACCTGGTGTGCCGCGTGCCGATCACCTACGCCCAGGCCGCGCTGGGCGCCGAGCTCGAGGTGCCGACGCTCCAGGGGCGTGGCGCCGTGTCCATCGCCCCCGGCACGCAGAGCGGCGACGTCTTCCGCGTGAGCGGCGGCGGCATGCCCGACCCACGCCGCCGCGGCCCGGTCGGGAGCAACCTGGGCGACTTGCTGGTGCAGGTCACCATCGAGGTGCCCAAGAAGCTCTCCAAGGAAGAAGAGCGGCTGCTCCGGCAGCTGGCCGAACTCGAACACACCAACGTGGCGCCGCAGAGGAAGAGCTTTTTCGATAAGATCAGGGAGTACTTCACCGCCGAAGAAGAGGTGAGCGAAGAAGCGTAGCGAGCTCTGTGCAGGAGCTAGGGGAAGCGTTCGGCCGTCCGCCGGACCGTCACGCTGGCCATCTTGGAAGAGACTGTTCTTCGACCAGTGGATGAGGGCCCGGTTGTCGCCAATCTCTTCATCACGAGTTTCATTTCCCGATCCCCTCAACCGTTCAAGACCAGCCACGAGAGAGCCCGATGGCCGACGACGACCATCCCGAAGCAGACCAGAACGAGGTCGAAACGATCGACCTGGATCACGCCGCGTTCGACGCCGAGGTGGGCGGCGGAGCCAGTGCCGCGGAGGGCGCCGCGGTGGAGCCGACGGTTGAAGAGCAGCTGGCCGCGGAGAAAGACCGCGTGCTGCGGCTCCAGGCCGAACTCCAGAACACGCTCACGCGTAAGGCGCGTGAGCTAGCCGACGAGCGGAAGTACGCGGGCCAGTCGCTGATGAAGGACATCCTGCCGGTTCTGGACAATGTCGATCGGGCGATCGAGGCGGCGGAGAAGGCCGGTGGCGGCGAATCGGGCGGCCTCGTTGACGGGTTCAAGATGGTCCGCCAGCAGCTGGTCACGGCGCTGGGCCAGCACCAGTGCGAGCCGATCGACGCGGCCGGGCAGGCGTTCGACCCCGCCTTCCACGAGGCCATCCTGCAGCAGCCGTCCGCCGAGCACGACGCCGGCGCCGTAGTGATGGTGACGCAAACCGGCTACCGGCTGCACGACCGCGTCATCCGCCCGGCGCAGGTAATCGTGTCCAGCGGGGCTCCAGAGGGCGCCTGACTGCGGGGTGCGTAGCGATTGTCGGCTCGGGGCCCGCGAAGCCAGAGCCGGCGGCCGGGCGCCGCGCTTGCAACGAAGCCTACACCAGACCGGTTTTCTAACTCGCCCCGGACTGCACCGATGCCAACGTACGACTACGAGTGCGACGCCTGCGACCACGCGTTCGAGCTCTTCCAGCAGATCTCTGAACCGGTCAAGCGGAAGTGCCCCGCGTGCGGCAAGTTGAAGCTGAGGCGGCTGTTCGGCACGGGGGCCGCGGTGATTTTCAAGGGGTCCGGCTTCTACGAGACCGACTACCGCAGCGAGTCGTACAAGAAGGGCGAGCAGAAGGCGAAGAAGGCGGCCGAGCCGAAGGCGGACGGCAAGAAGGCGAAGGCCGGCGGCGAGAAGAAAGCCTCGGCCGGCAAGACTGCCGCAAAGAAAGCCGACGCCTGACGGCCGCGACGCCTCGACCCTGTCATTAGCCCGAGCCCGCAACCGCCGGCCGCCCGCTGGACGCCCATGCAGTGCCCGCTGTGCAAAACAGAGTTTGAGCCCGACCAGACGCCGGCGATGCCCTTCTGCAGCGAGCGTTGCCGGACGATCGACCTGGGCCGCTGGCTGGAGGAAGGCTACGGGCTGCCCCACATGCCGGACCCAGAAGACGACGAGCCGGCGGAGCTGATGTGAGCGGGCAATCGCCAGCCGACCACAGCACCCTGCCCAGCGACCCGCCCCGCGACGAGGCGGGGCCAGGCCACGGCTGGGTGGTCATCCAGTTCTTTCTGCACGCCGCCGCCGGGGTCTTTAGCGGCCGGGTGCTGCTGCTGGCGGCGGCGGCGCTTGCCGTTGCGGAACTCGGCGCCGGCGGCCTCGGCCCGAGCGATGCATCGACGCGCGGCGCTATCGCCCTACGCCCCGCGGCCGGCGCCTTCGCGGCGACCGGCTACAGGCCGATCGACGCCGCCCTGGCGGGGCAGACCCGCTTCTGGGCCGCGTTCGTTGCGCCCTTCGCCTTGGCGGCTCGGGCCGACGGCGGGGCGGGTTGGCTGGTGTTGGTGGGGCTCTGGCGGCTGGCGGCGTGGAGCCTCTTCGGCGTCGCCATCGCCCGCGTCGCAGCGCGGCACTTAACCGACAACGCGAGGCCTACCGCCGCCGAGTCGCTTCGGTCTTCGCTGCAAGGCTGGCCGCGGCAGATCGGCGGTCCGGCGGTGCTCCTCGTATTGGTAGCGGCCGTTGCCGGCGTGCTGTGGCTCCTGGGCTACGCCGCACGGGTGGGCGCGATCGAAGCGGCCACCGTGCTGCTCTTCCCGGTGGTCATCGCCATCGCCGCAGTCGGGGTGGTCCTGGCCGCGGGGTTGGCGATTGGGGGGCCGATGATGCTGGTGTCCCACGCGGTGGAGCGGCCAGACGGGTTCGACGCCGTGAGCGTCGGCTTCGCGTATACGCTGCAGCGGCCGATTCGGCTCCTGGCGTACTGGGCCCAGGCGTTGGTCGTTGGGGTGGTGGTCGGCGCGCTGCTGGCGGCGGCGATGGACTGGCTGGACGCCGCGCTCGGGGCGTGGCACGCCGGGCGTGGGGAGCTGGCCCCGGACGCCGCGGGCAAACCGGCGGACTCACCGGTCGCCGTATGGACCTACCTCCTCGCCTGGGCGCCGATGGTCTTCCACGCCGCGTATTTCTGGTTCGCGGCAACGGGCGTCTTCCTGCTGATGCGTCGCGACATCGACGAGAAGCAGGCCGACGAGATCTACACAGAGCCAACGTCGTCGGCGTCGTCGGCGTCGCCGGCCGCGGGCGAGGCGTAACGGGCGATCAACGCGCCCGCCTGGCGGTAGAGCTGGCCGCGTGTCAGCACGGCGTCGCAGCCGGCGTCGGTGGCGGCTTGCAGCTTGGCCTCCTGCACGTGCGGGCCGAAGGCGACAACCGCCGGCGCCGAGGGCAGGGCTTTGAGGCCCGCCACCAGCTGGCCCACGTCGCCCAGCGGCGAAGCCAGCTCTAGCAGCACCAGCCGCACGCCGGGGTCGCCGGCCCGCTGGATGGCCTGCTTGGGCGTGCAAGTCGCCACCCGGGCACCGGCCTGCGACGCCGGCCCGTACTGCTGCGGGGCGGCGAGCAGGTCGGTCGTTTCGAGCAGCGCTGTCATCCGAAGGTCGTCCGTGGCTGCAACGTGCGGGGTGGCCTTCCGGCTCAATC
>JBCCQL010000160.1:0-7022 GCA_039024355.1 Planctomycetota bacterium | reverse complement strand
GCCGTTGGCGCCGGTGTCGAGCAGGGCGAGCTCAAAGTGCGGGCCGTCGCCCCCGGTCACATAAGCCCCGTCCGGCCTCTGGCTTACGACCGCCTGGCTGAACAGCAGGCTGTCTTCCAGCGTGGCGAACTCATCGGTGAGCGTGATGCCCACCATCGGCTGGAACCCAGCCACGGGCGGTGAGGCGTGCGCCGGGCTCTGCGCCATGACCGCGGCGGCCAAGGCCCTCAACCACAACGCGGCGCCCGCCCAGTTGGCGTCCGCTCTACCCCACACACGCGACACAACTCGACTCCCACGCATACCGCTTACCTCGGTTCTCTGTTTCGCTCGACAAGCAGCGTTTCGCTGCAGAAGCGGCCGCGGCGCCGCACTCGAAAAGCTGACCCACAAGCATCCCTGCAAGCCGTAGCGAGGACAACGCCACTAGCGACGCCGCCGGCGACCCTATTCGGGCGGCGACCCCCAGACCGCCGCACTGCCTGGCACGCTAGGCGGCCGCCGGATGGCTGTCAAGAAAACGGCCAAAACAGCCAGTTTTACGGCGATTACGCCTCGCGCGAGCCACTTCCGCCGGCGCTACGCGAGCTACGCTTCGGCGGCGTGCCAGGCCGCGTGCGTCGTTCGCCAACGCAGGCCGGCAGCACGCCCAGACCGACACGCCCGAATCAACCCGACGCCACCGCCCCCAAGGAGCCACCCGCGATGACGCCCGAGCAGATCACGCTGGTCCAGACCACCTGGAAGCAAGTCGCCCCCAACGCCGAGCAGGTCGCACAGTTGTTCTACGGCCGGCTGTTTGACAGCGCGCCAGAAGTCCGGCGGATGTTCCCGGCGGACATGGCCGAGCAGCGGACCAAGCTGATGCAGATGCTCGGCGTTGCCGTGGCGGGGCTGACGCGGCTGGATGAGATCGTCCCGGCGGTCGAGGCGCTGGGCGTGCGGCACATCGACTACGGCGCCGTCGGCGAGCACTACGACGCGGTGGGCGCCGCGCTGTTGTGGACGCTGCGGCAGGGCCTGGGCGAGGGCTTCACGCCCGAGGTCGAAGAAGCCTGGGCCGAGACCTACCAGACGCTGGCCGCCGTCATGCAGCAGGCGGCCACCACCGCCGCGCCCACCGCTGTGTGAGCGCCGCCGTGTAAGCACCCGCCGGCGGGCCTTGCCCGGCACGCCCGGAGGACCTACGATCGCACGCCCGCGGCGGCCATGCCACGCACAGCGCTGGCGGCGGCGGTTACGCGGCGGAGTAGCTCAGTTGGTTAGAGCAGCGGAATCATAATCCGCGTGTCGGGGGTTCGAGTCCCTCCTCCGCTACTGGCGCCGGCAGGCGTTCACTCTCGTGCTTCGTCGCACGGACACAGACCGACGGTGTGCGACGGCACAGCCAGGCGCGTGCTCGTCCGGCGTCGGCTTTCTCTTTCGGACGCGCAGGCAGCGGGCCGGATTCAGGCCGCTTTACGCCCGTTGGGCGGAGGCGCGACGCCAGCCAAGGCCGAGGCACGCCACCGCAGCCAGCAACGCGGCCGAGTGCGGCTCGGGGACGCCCAGCACCGCGGCGAACCCGGCGGCGCCGTTGGCGTCGATGTAGGCCTGCTTGAAGAGCGTGAAGTCTGAGAAGTCGTTGTCGAAGTCGCCGTCGAGGTCGCCGAGCATGCGCGCCTCGGACGCGGACAGCCCCGACATGTCGGCGCCCTGGCCGCTGCGGAAGAGCAGCCAGTCCGCTGCGTTCACCTGCTGGTCGGAGTTAAGGTCGGCCGGGCTGAGAAAGCTGCCGAACACCAGCGGGACCTCCTGGCCCGCCTGGATGATGAGCGTCCCGCTGTTGGTCAGCACCTGGCTGTTGGCGTAGTACTGCCCGTCGAAGGTGAGGGCGAGCTCGCCGCTGCGGAGCGTCGCCAGCGGGGCGTCGGTGTCGTTGAGCCAGTCCAGCATCCGCCCGCCGAGCTCGGCGACGACGCCGGGCCGCTGGTCGGCCAGGTTCACGCTCTCGCCGATGTCGTCGGCCAGGTTGTACAGCTCGAAAGACTGGTCCTCGTAGTTGTACAGCAGCTTCCAGTCGCCCGAACGCATGGCGGTTTGGGGCCGCTGGTCGCGGCCGCCGCTGATGAGGTAGCCCGGGAAGTGCCAGAAGATGTCCTCTCGGCCGAGGTCGGCGTCGACGTCGGCGATGATGCCCGAGAGGTCCACGCCGTCGACCTCAACGCCGGCGGGCAGGCCCGTCCCCGCGAGCGACGCGAAGGTGCTGAAGAAGTCGAAGCTGGCCACGGGCGTGTGGTTCACCGTGCCGCCGTCGACCAAGTCGGGGTTACCGCTCCAGGCGATCAGCGGCACGCGGATGCCGCCCTCGTCGAGCTCGCCCTTCTCTCCCTTCAGCGGGCCGTTGTTGCTCTGGTTCAGCCTGCCGCCGTTGTCGGAGGTGAAGAACACGATGGTGTTCTCGGCGAGGGTGCTGCCGGCGTTGTTGGGGTCTTCGGTGGTCTCGAGGTAGTCGATCAGCCTCGCCACGTTCTGGTCGAAGCCTTCGAGCAGCGCGGCGAAGCCGACGTTCGTGTCTTGGGCGCCGCCGGGCAGATTCTGGTAGCGGTTGACCAGGTCCGGCCGCCCCTGGATGGGGGTGTGCACCGCGTAGGCGTTGAAGTTCAGCAGGAACGGCCCGCCGGCCTGCTGGTCCATGAACTGCAGGGCGGCGTCGGTCATCGCGTCGGAGACGTGCATGCGTGTGCCAACCAGGGCGTCCATCGCCGCCTGACTGGCGCCGTTTGAGAAGGGCACGATGTTCTGCTGCACGTACTGCGCGGTGTAGTCCCCGGCGAACGGGTCGAGCGAACCGCTGACGCCGCCGGCAAACTGGCGGCTTGAGCCGCTGGCCTGGGCGAAGTAGTTGGACGGGTTGCCGGCGGAGCTGCCGCCGAAGTTCTGGTGGAAGCCGTGGAAGTTGACGATGTCCGTCGGGGCCGAGGAGCCCGCCTCGACCACGTGGAACTTGCCGACGTGCGCCGTCTGGTAGCCCGCCTGCTGCAGCAGTTCCGCGTACGTGAAGGCGTTGTTCGGTATGGCGTCGGTGCCGGTGGGCAGGCCCTGAGCGGGGCCGACGAGCAGCGTGCCGCCGCCGCCGCGGTTCAGGTTGTCGACGTTGAAGATGTTGTTGGTGGGCCGCTGTGCGTAGAGGCCGGTGAGCAGCGCTGCCCGCGTGGGCGCGCAGTTCACACCGCTGGAGTACGCGTTGGTGAACGCCATGCCCTCGGCGGCGAGCCGGTCGATGGTGGGCGTCTGGTAGAAGTCGCTCGGGTTGCCCAGCGTGGTGATCGTGTTGCTGGTGTCGGAGAAGCCCAGGTCGTCCGCGAAGATGAACACGATGTTGGGTTGGCCCATCGCTTGGCCCGTCGCTTGGGCCCTCGCCTGCTCGGTCGCCTGCCCGACGGCAAACAAGACGAGGGGCACGAGGATGACCATCGGGCATGTTTTACGCATCGGGGTATTCATTCGCTGCCGGATCGGGTTGGTTGCTTGCGATGGTCTGCCGGGTCGACTCATACGGCCTGTTCTCATGGGGGCCTGTACGCGGGGCTGCTAGAGCGGGCTGTTGAACACTTCCTCTTGGTTCATGGTGCTGAGCGCCTGCCAGACCGGCCGCTCGATCTCGTCGCTGACGAAGTGCGCCGACGCGTCGCACAGCACGACCTGCACACCGCCGGGGTGCTGGCTGCGGGAGCTGGTGAACGCCCGCGTGTTGGTGGTCGCCACGTTGGCGCCGATGTGCGTGCACGGCGCAATCGGCAGGTCCTCCTTCCCGAGGCAGTTGCCCTCGTCGGGCAGCGGGCTGTTGGGCGGCAGGAACGCGCTAACGTTGCCGCAGCCGGCCTTCTCGCACCAGATGCGGGCACGCCGGTCGCAGACGCTCTCGCTGGGCGTCTGCACCATCTCCATCATCGCCAGCGTGTTGCTCGTGCCGTCGGTGATCTGGGCGATCCTGGCGCCGAAGCTCAGGTGGAACGGGGCCACGTGCACCGTGGCCGGCACACGCAGCCCGCCGGAAACCACGTTGCACACCACGTTCCAGTTGTCCACATCGGGCTCGCGTGGCAGCTGGCACATCTGCCGCCATGCGCCCCAGTTGACGCCGTAGTTGCCCTTCCAGTCCTCGCCCTGGCCGCCCAGGTTGCAGGCGATCGCCGAGTACCGCTCGTCCGATGGGCACTGGAACGTCGGCAGGTGGTTGCCCACGGGGCTGCCCGGCTGGTTGTACTGGTCTTGCGTCGCTTGCGTAAAGTCGTAAGCGTCGAACAGGGCGGCCTCTTCCAGGTACGGCAGCACGAAGGGGACAAACGCCGTGCGGACCTCGTCGGCCGCGTCATTGAGGGTGGTGAAGTCGCTCCTGCGGGGGTCGTACCCCAGGTTGCCGGGCGGGAGCCTGCTCCTTGCAGACTCGTAGTTGGTCAGCGCAATGCCGAGCTGCCGCAGGTTGTTGATGCACTGCGACCGCCTTGCCGCTTCGCGGGCCGCCTGGACCGCTGGCAGCAGCAGGGCGATCAGCACCCCGATGATGGCGATCACGACCAGCAGCTCCACCAGCGTGAACGCCGTGGGCCGCCTCTTCCGAGCCGTGCGGTAGGGTTGCTGCTGCATGGATATCCGTCTCGTGGAGGTGTTGCCTTGCCAGCCGGCCGGCGGACGCACGCCGGCCCGCACGGAGCGTTGTCTAGCTCGCGCGGGCGGGGCGACGGCCGGTGCGGCGGCGCCCCACCAGCACGCCGACTGGCAGCAGCCCGGCGGCGGCGAGCGCGAGAGAACCCGGCTCGGGCGCGGCGGCCACACCGAGCGGCGCCGGGCCGGGCGCCCCGAAGCTGCTGAGCCACAGCAGGTAATCGGCCTGGTCGACAACGCCGGAGCTGGCGCCCGTCTCATCGCCGTTGCCCGACAGGTCGAAGCCGGTCCCCAGGTTGTTCCGCCACAGGGCGTAGTCCGCCCCGTCCACCACCGAGTCGCCGTTGAAGTCGCCGGCCAGACCGCCCGCGTCCAGGTACTCGATGATCGCTTGGCTCAGGACGGGCGAGCCGACCACGTGGTAGCCGAGGGCCAGGTCTTGGCTGCCGCCCGGCACGTAACCGGCGCCCAGCGTGACGGACGCGCCCGCGGCGATCACCGAACCGCCCGGCGGCAGGTACGACTCGATCAGCACCAGGTCGCTGTTGTTGTCGGCCTGCTCCCAGCCGGCGCCGTCGTTGTTGCCCGCGGGGAAGCCGGGGTTGCCCGCCAAGCCCGTGAAGCCCGCGGCGTTCAGCGAGCCGCCGTCCAGCTCCTCGTCGAGGCTGGTGATCTCGAGGTAGTCGATCTCCAGCGGCTGGCCGGTGGGGTTGACCAGCGTCAGCTGCCCGTCGGCGCCCACCTCGAGCCGCAGGGCCTGGGGCGTCACGTCGGCGGCGATCTGCAGGCCGTTGAACGGGCCGCGGTGCCTGACGCTGGCGCCCTCCAGCGTGGTGCGCCACTCGCCGAGGATGGTGCCGTCCGTGTGGGCCGACAGGCCGGTGAAGCGGACAAAGCTGTTGCCCTCCGAGAACGGGGCGTTGGACTCGCTGGTTGCGTTGTCCGACAGGAGCCAGTCGGTGAAGGTGGCCCCGCCGTCGGTGCTGAGGCGGAACTCGGTGCCCGCCTCGATGAACTCCCACGTGGCGTACAGGATCACCTCGCTGACGGCCGTGCCCGAGCCGAGGCCGCTGATCGTGAAGCTTGAGGAGTCCGGCGTGCCTGGGTTGCCGCCGCCGTGGGCGAACGCGTAGGACGTGAAGAAGTCTTGCGGCGGGTTGTTCGTCGCGCTGCCAGAGATGGCGAAGATGCCGGGCTGCGCTACGCCGGCCGGGTCGGTGTTGTCGTTCGTGCCCAGCGTGCCGGTGAGCTGGAAGCCGACCGTCGAGGCGACGCCGTTCTCGTCCAGCAGCCCGGTCACCGCCGTGGTGTCGGTGATCGGGTTCCAGGTGGCCTGCGTCTGGTTGCCGATCACTCCCGGCAGGTTGAACCCCACGGGCCCAATCGCTGTGTTGGGGGTGATGTCGATGCCGATGATCTGCTGGGCCTCGGCGGTGGGCGCCAGGGCAGGGGCCAGCGTAAGTGCGGCCAGCACCGGAAGCAGTATGCGAGAGGGTGTCATGCGTCTAGCCAAGAGGTGCAGATTCGTGGGAGGTTCCTCATCAACCGCGCCACGCCCCTCCGCCAAGCGGCCGCCACGGCGGGGGCGGCGCCGCGAGAGCAGCAGCACGGCCGCGGGGGCCAGGCCGAAGAGCGTGGCGGGCTCCGGCACGGCCGCGAGCCAGGGGGCGGGTCCAACCGCGGCCGGCGAGCTGTTGAAGATGTCCTTGAACGCCAGGAAGTCGAACAGGTCGTTGTCGCCGTCGAAGTCGATGTCGCCCATCTGGTAGGCGGCCTCGAGCGACAGGCCGGACAGGTCTACGTTCTGCCCGGCCCGCAGGGCGAGCCAGTCCTGCGCGTCGATCACGCCGTCGAAGGTCAGGTCGCCAATCACGCGGATGTTGCCGCCGCTGTCGATAAACCCGCTGGTGTCTTCGATCACAAGGTCGTCGATCAGGCCGTCGTAGAACCGCACGCTGTTGCGGTTGGCGCCGACGTGGAAATCGACCATGCCAAGCGTTCCCTGGCGTGTGGTGGAGAGCTGGTTGTTGACGTACACCAGGGTCAGCGCACGGTCGGCCAGGTACGAGATCCCGATGCTGGTCCACTGCCCGGCCACGAGGTCTGCGTCGGGGATCAGCCGGGTCGTGGCGTTGTTGATGTTCAGCCGGGAGGGGCTCGTCAGCCCGTCGCCGGCGCCGCCGTCGACGGTGCCGCCGTTATCGACCTGCCAGAACGTGTCTTCGTCGGTAGACGCCGACACAACGGCACGGAAGCCGTTCCCGTCGGCCAGCCACTCCGAGGTGGGGTTCATCCAGAAGCTGACGGTAAAGTCCTCGGCGCCGGTGAAGTCCGGGAAATCAACGTCGTCGAAGTCGATGTAGACGCCGTTGGCG
>JBCCQL010000159.1:0-7065 GCA_039024355.1 Planctomycetota bacterium | reverse complement strand
CGGCGACGGCTACGCCGCGGCGGCGGCCGGCCCCGCTGTGCGGCGGCTCGCCCGGGAGCTGGGCGTCGACATCCGCAGGGTCCGCCCGTCGGGCGCCGGCGGCCGGATCACCGAGCAGGACGTCCAGGCGTACGTCCGGCAGTTGCAGGCGCAGGCCGCCGCAGCCGCCTCAGCCCCCAGCGGCACGCCGGGCACGCCCAGCTCCGACGGCCAGGGCGCGACACGCGTCGAGAAGATGAGCCGCATGCGGCAGACCATCGCCAAGAACATGGTCGCCAGCTACACGACGATCCCGCAGCTCACCAACTTCGACGACGTCGACGTGACCGAGCTCGAAGAGATGCGGCAGCAGAGCAAAGAAGACTACGCCAAGCGTGGGCTCAAGCTCTCGCAGATGCCCTTCCTGATCAAGGCGTTCGCCTCGGCCCTGAAGCTGCACCCGATCGTCAACGCCAGCGTCGACATGGACGAAGGCCACGTCATCTACAAGGAGTACGTCAACATCGGCATCGCCGTCGACACGGAGCGGGGCCTCACCGTGCCCGTCATCCGCGACGCCGACCGGTTGAGCTTCTCGCAGATCGCCACAGAGATGGACCGCCTGGTCACCAAGGCCCGCGAGGGCTCGCTGGCGATCGACGAGATGCGGGGCGGCACCTTCACCATCAGCAACATGGGCGCCGTGGGCGGCGCCTACTCGACGCCCATCATCAACCCGCCAGAGGTGGCCATCGTGCTGATCGGCCGCAGCCGGATGCTGCCGACCGTGGTCGACCGGTCCGACGGCGGCCACTCGATCGAGCCGCGGCTCATCATGCCGCTGTCGCTGACGTACGACCACCGCGTGGTCGACGGCGCCGACGCCGCCCGCTTCCTGAACGAGGTGAAGGGCTTCCTGGCGGCGCCCGGCCGGCTGCTGCTGGCCCCGTGAGCCCAGGCCGTGGTAGGATCAGGCCATGGGCATCACGTACATCGACGGCCTTGTGACAGGCCCAGGCGGCGGCTCTCAGTCGCTCCGGTTCCTTGTGGATACCGGAGCGATGTACACGCTGTTGCCAGAATGGACATGGAAAGAACTAGGGCTTGCCGCGACCCGCTCCAACGAGTTTGTCCTGGCGGATGGTTCGGTTGTGGAGCGGAGACTCTCCGAGTGCCGCCTATCGATCGAAGGCACGGAAGGCCACACGCCGGTTATCCTCGGCGAGCCCGGCGATGACCTCCCGCTGCTCGGCGTAGTCACGCTGGAGGAGCGGGGGCTGCTGTTCGACCCTTTCCGCCGAGAACTCCGCGCGATGACGCTGCGGATGTGACCCCGCGGCCCTCGAATCGCGACCCCGCACCGCAACTCCAAGCCCGCAAGGCTCCTGCACCGTGTTCAGCCTGCTCTACTTCCTCCTGATCGGCCTTGCTGCCGGGTGGATCGCGAAGCAGTTTGTCGGCGGCGGCAGCCTGGTGTGGATGCTGGTTGTGGGCGTGATCGGCTCCTTCGTCGGCGGGTTCTTGATCCGCCTGCTCGGCTTCTCCAAGGAAGGCCCCATCGCCGAGATCATCACGGCCGCCATCGGGGCGGTCGTCCTGGTCGTGCTGCTCCGCAACCTGGCGTGAGCGGCGGCCCGACCTGAGCGGCAACCCGACCTGAGCGGCACAGGCGCCGGATCGGACACGCCCGCCTCAACTGATCTGTCGCCAGTCCGCGCAGATAGTCCACGCGGGCGGCCCGCCGATCAGCGGAACACGCCGCGGCGGCCCGGCTTGCGGGTGTGCGACCGGCGGCGGCTGGGCCGGGTTGGCTGGGGCTGCTCCTCGGCGGCCGACGGCGCCCGCTGCAGCTGGGGCCGCTTGCTCGCTACCCGAGTGGGCTTGCCCGCCGATTGGCCCGCCCGTTGCCCCGCCGACTGGCTCTGCGGGGCGCCCGCCGGCTGGCGGGATGCGGTCCGCTGCGGCTGGCGCCGGCGGGCGGTCTCGCTGGAGGGCTTGGCGCCGGGGCGGGCCGACGGCTGCCGCTTCGCGGTGCTGGACTGCTGCCGCTTCGCGGTGCTGGACTGCTGCCGCTTCGCGGTGCTGGCCTTGCGTGCGGCGGCCGGCTGGGAGTCGGCGGTGCGCGGCTTGGCCTCGGGCTTGGTCGTCACCGCCTGAGCCAGGCTGGGGTTGGCGCCGCGGGCGCCGCGGGCCAGCTTGGCGAAGCGGGCGGACTCGTGCCGGTTGCCCAGCTTGCGGTGCATGGTCGACAGGTTGCCGTACGGCACGGCCAGGGCGGACTCCTCCAGCACGCCGCCGGCGACGGCCAGCTCCATCATCTCCGAGCCGGCCTCGGTGAGCTCCAGCCCGCGGTCGCGTTGCCCCTCGGTCCAGTAGGAGACCGCCATGCTGACCAGGGCCTCGCCCTTGCGGCGGGGGACGGCCAGCTGGCTCTTGGGGCCCTGGGCGGTGATCAGGCGGTACGCCTTGTCGTACCAGTCGACGGCCTCGGCGTGGTCGCTCTTCAGCACGGCGTTGGCGGCGCCCATGTGGAAGAACAGCCGGCCCACCAGCAGCTCGGCCGCCGGGCGGGGCTCGCCCACCACGGCGCTGCGCTCCAGGCTGTTGATGGCCTGGGTGCCGTACTCCAGCGCGGCGTCCGCCTGCTCGCGGCTGTGCTCGATCCGCAGGGCGTGGAAGTAGGCCTCGCCCTGCCGCCACTCGACGCGGCTGCGGAACAGCTTGTCGGTGGTGCCGGCGATGATCTGGCTGGTGGTCTCCTCAACCTCCTTGATCCACGGCGCGGGGTCGCGGCCGTTCTTCAGGTCGGCCAGGGCGGCCAGGGCCTCGCTCGCCACGACCAGACGCAGCTCCAGGCTGCCGCTGTCGCGGCTGATCATCTCCTCGGCCAGGCCCGACGCGCGGGAGACCCACTGGGCGACGATCTCCGACTTGCGGGCGTACTTCCGGCGGGCGATCTCGCGGGCCACGGCCAGGTGGGCGTCGATCAGCAGCCGCTTGGCGGTGTGGCGTTCGCGGTCGTCGGCCGACGTGGCGAGCTTGTCGGCCAGGTCGATGGCGGTGGTGTGGAAGCCGATGGCCTTGTCCGCGATGCCGGCGTCGCCCAGCGAGGCCAGGCGGCCCATCAGGTGCAGCGCGCCGGCCTTGACCACCTCCGGCGCCCCCGGGCTGTCGAGCACCTGCCGGGCCTGGAGCACGGCCTTGTCGTACTCGCCTTGGTCGGTCAGGCACTCGGCGTGGCGCAGGCGGTAGGCCTCGCTGCCGGGCTCCGCCTTCACGGCGCGGGCGGCGGCCCGCTCGGCCCTGCCCGGCGCCGCGGTCAAGCGGTACAGCTCGGCGATCTGCCAGTTGCTGTAGGCGTCGGCCGGGTCCACCTGCAGGGCCAGCCGCAGGTCGGCCATCTTCTGCTCGAAGGCCTCGTAAGGCTGGCGGTCCGCCCGCAGGGCGAAGGCCTCTGGGTCGAGCTCCTGGATCACCATGTGCGTGACAAACTGCGGCGTGGTGGGCGGCGCCGCGATCGACGGCCTGGCCAGCATCAGCAGGATGCCCTTCTCCGGGTACGCGACGCCCACGACGGCGTCGCCCGCGTCGTCGAGGATCTCGACGGGCTTGATCGCGTCCAGGCGGAGCCGGCTGGCCAGCCGCGCGGGCTGCTGCTGCGTCTCGAGCTCGACGCGGATGAGCGTCACCACGCCCCGCTCGACCAGCGCCTCGACCGCGGCGAACGGTTCGAGGTCGTACGCCAGCAGGTCGCCGCCGCCCAGCTTGGAGACCCGCTCCGCCGCCCCCCACGAGGCGGTGAGCTCGTCCTGGGTGGTGACGCCCGGCACAACGCCGTGGAAGCGGGCCGGCGACAGCTTCTTCTTCGCCGTGGCGGGCATTTTCCGGAGGGCGTCGGCCGTGTCCTCGGCGCCTCCGGCAGACTTGTCTCCGGTGGCGGCGCCCGCGGTGTCGGCGTTCGGTTCGATGGCGTCGGTTTCTGCACCTGCGTCGGTCTCTGCACCTGCGTGGGTCGCTGGGACCGCGTCGGTGGCGATGACGGCCTCGCCCCGCTCGTTGGGGCCCTGCTCGTTGGGGCCCTGCTCGGTTGGATCGACGCTGTCGGTGGGGTCAGCGGGCGCCGGCGTAGCCGGCGTCTTAGCCGCAGCGGGCGCGGCGGCCTCGACCGAGTCAACGGGCTCGGCGGGCGTCGGCGCGACGGCCTTGGACGCCGCACGCACCGGGCGCGCGGCAACCCGCGGCGCCGGCTTCTCGCCTGCGCCGGCCGCTGGCTCCTCGGTAGGCCGCTCGGCTGCCGGCCCAGCGGGCGGCTGGCCGGTCCGCTCTGGCTTGACGTAGACCGGCGTCCGCTCGGCGGGCGGCGGGTCCGCCAGCTCTGGCTCTTGAGCGGCGTGGCGAGAGATCGGCTGCAGCGTCCCCTGCGACGGCGGCGCGTCGACCTTCCGCCGCGCGACCAGCACCGAGCCCTCCGCGAAGTCCGCCTCGCCGACAACCTCGGCGGTGGTTTCTTCTGCGTTGTCGGCCGACGCCGACGCCATCGGCGACCACCCCGCCAGGAGCACGCCGCCGGACAACGCCAGGCGTGAGGCGGCCCGCGTTAGGCGGCGGGCGTAGCATCCACGGTTGCCGGTTGTGATTGCAAAGGGCATTGGGTTCTTCTCCCCAGCGCTTCCGCGCTCGCGTGTAGGTTCGGGTCCGCCTGCGGGGCGTCGTTTGGTCGCCAGCGGGTGCGACGCGGGTCGACCGGCCGCGCACTGGACGCGACCCGGATACCGACCGGACTCGCTACGATCTATCGGCCCGGTGCAACCGGCTCGGCCATGCAATATTGGCAGAACCGTCGCAATCCACCCAAACAGACAGCGGGCGGGGCCGCGGCGGCGGCGGACGGGTTCGCGGCCAGCGGCTGAGCGGCCAGCGGATGGGCGGCCAGCCGGGCGAGACGCCAGCGGAGACGGAAAACGAGAAAGAGCATGCCGCGACGCGGCCGTCCACCAACGCCCGCCAACACCGGCGGGCGATTAGCAGCAGCAAGAAAACGGCAGCGGGCGGGCGACCCGGTTAGGCGAGCCGCCGCCGCCGGACCGCGGCGGTGGCGAGCGAGAGCATCATCAACACAGCGGCGGAGGGCTCCGGGACGGTGAAGCCCGCTAGCAGGGCGCCGGTCACCACCGGGGGGCCGCCCAGCTGCATGTTGAGGATCTGCCCGTCGCGGGCGTCGACGTCGCCGTCGCCGTCGGCGTCGCCCAGCAGGCCCGTGGCGCCGCTCTGCAGGCCGTTGAACTGCACCCAGATGGCCACGTCGGCGGCGTCGACCATGCCGTCGCCGTTGAAGTCGGCGCCGACCACCATGGGCGATACCGCCACGACGTCCAGGATGTACTTCTGGGCGTCGAACAGCGGGTCGAACACCCGCGGCACAAACGCCAGGCCCGCCGGCGCGGTAGGCAGCGAGAGGGTCATCAGCCCGTCGTCGGTCACCGTGCCGGCGACGGTGATCAGGTCGTACGACGAGCCGTCCACCACGCCGGTGAGCGACAGGTCGTCGATGGTGATGGTGCTGGTGGCGGCGAACGTCGCGTCGCCCGCGACGCCCATCCGCGTGAAGTCTAGCCCGTTGAGCCCGCCGCCGATGACAAAGTCGAGCGACCCGCCTACCTCCAGGTCGCCCCCCACGGTGATGGCGGCCGGGTTGAGGTCGATCAGCGACCCGCCCGATGGAGCCCCCAGGTTAGGCAGCCCCACTGGCGGTGGCGGCGCCAGCACCAGGTTCTCTAGGAACGCCACGTCGGACTCGTCGTTCAGCACAATCACGCCGGCGTTGGTCACCGAGTTCTGGAAGGTGACGTGCGACTCGTTGGTGATGATGATCCGGCCGGTGGCGGCGTTCTCTACCTCGCCGGTCACCACGTTGTCGCCGCCCACAAAATCGAGGTCGCCCTCGTTCAGCAGGCCGGAGCGGAAGAAGAGGTTGGCGTCCTGCGCCTTGATCTGGCCGCGGATGGTCTGGGTCGCCATCGCGCCCATGCCGGCCGCCACGGGCACGTCCACCAGGATCAGGTTGCGGAAGCGGTCGTCCTCGGGCGTGCCGTTCTGGAGCGCGTCCAGCTCGCGGTCGAACTCGATCTCTGCCTTGCCGATGGCCTGATCGCCCAGCACTTCGATCTGGCCCGCGTTGGCGAAGTAGTAGGCGGTCGTGGTGGCCCCGGCGGTGATCATCTCGGGGTCGGTGGTGGCGTCGTCGGCGTCACTGCGGATCCGCAGGTACTCGCTGGCGCGGACCCGGACCTGCCCCAGCGGCGAGTTGAGGAAGCTGCCGGCGTCGATCTCGCCGTCGCCGTAGCGGTCGATGCCGCCGGCGGTGTCGCCGGTGCGGATGAGGCCGTCGTTGTCCAGGCGGTCCGCCACGTCGATCCGGCCGCCCCGCAGCTCCAGCACGCCGTAGCGCCCGATCCGCACGCTGGCGTTCTCGATCTGGTTGTCGGCGCCCGGGGCGGTGCCCGCGGGCGAGCCCTCCTGCACCGTGACCAGGCCGCCGTCGCTGATGGTCAGCGTGCCGCGGCCGTCGTCGGCGCGGTACGCCTCGTCGAAGGTGAACAGGCGGTTGATGCGGTCTTCCTGGTCGCCGTCCTCGTAGTACTCGCCGATGGCGATGCCCGCGGCGTCGTTGTCGCTCGAGTCGTTGTTGGGCGTCAGCACACGCCAGACCGACCCGGCGCCGCTGACGGTCACCGCCCCGCTGCCGCCGCGCTGGAAGGCGTCGCCGTTCATGCCGGCCGCGTCGATGGCGCCCAGGGCCGCCCGGTTGAACGAGTCGACGCGGGCGCCGCCCGTGATCTCGAGCATGCCGTCGCCGTAGACGCCGATCAGCGTCTGCTGATCGGGCGTCGACGCAGCGGTCGAGAACGGGTTGTACATGCCGTAGATGCCCAGGTAGGAGCCTTGGCCGTCCACCGACACGCGCCCCACGGCGATAGGCGCGACGCCGAAAAATGCGCCGTCGCGGATCTCTGACCGGCCGCCGTCGGCGATGAGCAGCACGCCGTTGCCTGTCAGACCGACGTACAGGTCGAATTCGCCGGCGTT
>JBCCQL010000158.1:0-7141 GCA_039024355.1 Planctomycetota bacterium | reverse complement strand
CTCGTCGATTCGAATGGCATCCTGCCGATGCGGGCTACGGACCGCGTCTTCTCGCGTGCGTATGACTTCCGCCGACACCTGCAGAAAACGATCACGCTGCACTTGGCCGAGGCGCCGGCGGCCGAACCTTTCTCTGACCGCGACCTGCCGGACACAGCGGACCTGCCCGCCGAGGTCACCCGGCGCTGGCCGCGTGCTGATTTTGCAACGGCGCCCGACCAGTTGAGTGATTTGCCTATCGATCACTCGGTCGGCCCGGCGAAGCTGACAGGCGGCTCACTGGCGGCCGCCGAACGAGCGGACGCGTTTTTTGCGCAGCTGATTGGCGACTACGACGACCAGCGGAACCAGCCGGAGGCCGACGCTTCGAGCGGGCTCTCGCCCTACCTGCACTTCGGACATATCTCATCGCACGAGACGTTCGCCCGGGCGTGCGACCGCGACGGCTGGTCGCCCGACAAGGTGAGCGACAAGGCCGACGGCAGCTCGTCCGGCTGGTGGGGCGGCGGCGAGAATTTCGAAGCGTTCATGGACGAGTTGATCACGTGGCGTGAGCTTGGCTTTAACCGCTGCGCACTGACCACCGACTTCGACCGCTACGAATCGCTGCCCGACTGGGCTCAAAAAACCCTAGCCGAGCACGAGGGCGACACCCGTGAGCACGTCTACGAGCTCGATCAGTTCGAGCGGGCCGACACCCACGACGAGCTGTGGAACGCGGCCCAGCAGCAGCTGCTGCAAGAGGGCAAGATCCACAACTACCTGCGCATGCTGTGGGGCAAGAAGATCCTGGAGTGGTCGGCGACCCCGCGGGACGCGTTGGCCGTGATGCTCGAGCTGAATAACAAGTATGCGGTGGATGGCCGCGACCCCAACAGCTACAGCGGCATCTTCTGGGTGCTGGGCCGATACGACCGGGCGTGGGGCCCCGAGCGGCCGATCTTCGGCAAAATCCGCTACATGAGCTCCAAGAACACGGCTAAGAAGGTGCGCGTGAAAGACTACGTGTCGCACTACCTGCACGGGGAGCAGACGCTGTTCAGCTGAGGCCCACAGCGAAGCGTGCCGCCGGCCCCTTGCCGGTGGCTGGGCGTGCCGTATAACACGCCGGGTATGCGGGTATCCCCGCAGGGCAGGCACGTGCTGGGACGCGATCGTCTTGCCCGACCACAACGGAATCAAATCAAGCTACGAGAGGTGCGAGATGAGCGTCTTGGTACAGAAGCCAGCCCCCGGTTTCGCGGCACAAGCGGTGATGCCGGACGGGTCTTTCAGCGAGATCAAGCTGGAGGACTACAAAGGCCAGTACGTGCTGCTGTTCTTCTACCCGCTCGATTTCACCTTTGTGTGCCCGACGGAAATCATCGCGTTTTCCGACGCGGTAGAGAAGTTTGAAGCGCTCGGCGTGCAGGTGCTGGGCGCGTCGATCGACAGCCATTTTTCCCACTTCGCTTGGCGTGAGACGCCCCGCGACAAGGGTGGCATCGGCGCCATCAAGTACCCGCTGATCTCGGACCTGAACAAGCAGATCGCCACAGACTACGACGTTCTGCTCGACGGAGGCGTCGCGCTTCGTGGGCTTTTCCTCATCGACAAAGTTGGCGTCGTGCGTCACCAAGTGGTCAACGACCTGCCCCTTGGCCGCAGCGTCGATGAAGCCCTACGCATGGTCGAGGCGCTGCAGTACTTCGAGAAGAACGGCGAGGTCTGCCCGGCGAACTGGAAAGAGGGCGCCCGCACCATCAAGCCTACCATTGGTGACAGCAAGTCGTTCTTTCAAGCAGAGTACGCTGGCGGCGCTTGAGGTTGGGATCAGGCGGAGTGCAGCTCTTGCTCGCGGCTACGGCCGCCACGGCTCGGCGTACGTTGTGTACGGTGTTCGGTTCTGAGGCGAAACATGCTGATCCAGAAAGACTACAAGTTCTACGCCGCTCACCGAAACGAACAGCTGCAGGACAAGTGCCGTAACCTGCACGGCCATCGGTACGGAGTACGGTGCTTTTTCGACGTAGACCGAAGTGGGGCGTTATCGACGCTGTTCGGGTCGTTCGACGAGCAGATCGAGCCCCATATTAAGCAGCACTACGACCACTCGATGATGATCAACACGTCCGACCCGCTTTATCAGACGCTTCAGGACCACATGGAGCGGACCGGAGAGAACCTGCGGTTGAACGAGTTCTCGGCGCCGACTACGGTCGAGAACCTCGCGTTTAAGCTGTTCACCGAGATTACGGACATGGGCTTCTACCTCGCACGGCTTGAAGTCCGCGAGACCGATACGTCGGTCGTTTACTACACCCGAGAGGACTGGGTGGCGGACAGCCGGGACCCTAGCCGCCTGACCGGCGGCGAGCCCGCGAGCGAGGCTTCTCGCGCGTAGCTCAAAGCGTTTTCGCGTTCCCTTGAGTCGCGCAATCCCCCGCGGGCGTAACTCTCCCCGCCCCAAACGTAGCGGGTTCTTTCCAACGCTCGTGTAACGCGACTTATCTTGGCAGTGCCTGAGCCGCTTCATTGCGGCATAACCATCACACCCGTGGTACGCCTCAGCCGGGTTGGCCGCGGCATCGGCCGGCTGTGCCGACCTGTCGCACGCTGCGTCGGGCAGCGATAGTCACACGCGGGCCCGGTTTTAGCGGCTGTGTGTGTTTGGCGGCCTTGGAAGGCCTGAATTTCAAGGCACGCTTGGGCCGTACGCGTACTGCTGCCCCACAGTTTTACGAAGCTGGCCGCTGCCGCGTCTTCTGTGGCCTATCTTTGCTCAGAACGCTTCATCTGGACGGCGAGGCGGCCCGCTGCGGCTGCAGCCGCCACCGATTGTGAAGCCCTCTGATCGCACCGCGGAAAAGTGATCCATGAAGAACCGTCACGCCTTTACGCTCGTAGAGCTGGTTGTCGTCATCATGATCCTTGGCATCCTGGCCGGGGTCGCGGCGCCGAAGCTCTTCAACACCTCGAGTGACGCAGTCGATAACGGCCTGCGGCAGACGCTATCCATCGTGCGTGACGCGATCGAGCTGTACGCGGCACAGAATGGGGGCCAACTCCCAACCTGTAGCGGCGATGGCACCGGCGCCAATAATTTTCATGGCTTGCTAACGCCCTACTTGCGTGGCGACTTCCCGAACTGCCCCGTGGGCGCCCAGAACAATCTGGTGACACCCTCCACAGCGGCCGACCCGGACGGCGTCGCCAACCCGACAACCGGCTGGATTTTTAGCACCAACGACGGCAGCTTCATCTGTGCCCTGAACAGCGCCACGGCGAGCGACGCCGCCATCAACTACGACGAGCTGTAGCTTGAGCCGCGGGCTGGTGGGCGTGGCTGCTCGCTGCCGGCCGCCGCTGGATCTCACACCGGTGCTACCATGCCGCCGACCAGGTCCGTTTTGATCGCCGAAGACAACCCTGCGCTGCTCCGCGTGACACGGTTCGCGCTCGAGCGGGCAGGTTTTTCTGTGCTGGCGGCGGCCGACGGGGATCAGGCCCTGACGGCCTTGCGAAAGGATGACGGCCGCGTCGGCATGCTCATCACCGACCAGCAAATGCCAAAGCTTACGGGGCTTGAGCTCATCGCCGCTGTGCGGCAGATGCCGCGCTTCGCATCGCTTCCGGTCGTCTTGCTCACGGCCAAAGCGTTGGAGCTCAGCCACGAGCGGGTGTCGGACGAACTGGGCGTCGCGCGGGTACTGGGCAAACCGTTCAGCCCGCTGGAGGTCGCTCGGATCGTTGCCGACCTCATGCCGGGCACGCCGTCGAGGGTGACCTAAACTGCCGTAGGCACGGGCCTTTGCGGGCCCCGCCTCCTCGCTGGGGCGCCGCGTAGCGTATGCGGCGTTCACCCCTTTGCGAGGCCATCCCTGCCCCCGGGCGTTGGCGGCTGCGCGTCATGAAGGTCTCGCTAGACAAGATTGGTGTCTCACGCAAGGTCGTGGGCTACTACCTGTTCTTCTGCGTGGTCGCGGTGGCGTGGCTCTCGATTGGTGTGCTGACAACAACGCGTGGCGTGCTGAGCAATCGGGCGGCCAGCCACTGCTTGTCCCGGCTGGGGCACCTGGCCGCGGCGATCGAGATGGACATGCTCCGCGAGGAGGGAGCCAGCACCCAGAGGCTTGTGGAGCAAGCCCAGGCCGAGGCACGCCTCGCCTACTGCTGCGTCGTGGGCGTTGACGGCCGGTACGCCGCCCACACCACACGCCCGCTGGTCGGGGCGCCGGCCAGCGAGCCCACCGGCGCCCGCCTCAGCTGGGGCGCTGTAGAGGGTGTGCGTTACACCAGCGAAGTGCACGGCATTCTGAGCGAGTACCGGGCGCCGCTCCGCGCGGGAGACCAAGACCTGGGCAGCCTACGCCTGGCGGTGATCGAGCCACGTACCGCCGGCGTCTTGCGAGAGATTGCAGACATCGCCCCGCTGGCCATCCTGTTGCCATTGGCCTGCGTGGTTGTGGGCGCCGTGCTGCTGCGCCGCCTCATCCGGCCGATGGTGTCCATCGAGCAAAGGCTGTGCAGCATCGCGGCAACGCCCCACGGCGAGCCGCTGCCCCTCGAACGCGTCGACGCTAGCGGGCTGGTTTCAGCCGGCTGGAACCGGCTGGCCGAGCACGCCGTGAACAACGCAGCGCGTGGCGAAGACACAGGCATTCAGCAGCGTCTGGCGGCGACGCTCGCCGCCCGCCGTGGAGCGCGGTCGCTCGGCGTGCTCGACGGCTTGAGTGAGGGTATCGCCGTGACCGACGCCGCTGGGCGGATCGAGTTCGCCAACGCGGCCATCGCGTCGCTGCTCGAAGCCGAAGCGGAGGACGCAATCGGCCTGGGAACGATCACCGACGCCCTGGACGCGGCTTCCGCCGGCGGCGCCGTCCCCTTCGGCGACACCAAGGGGCCCGTGACCTCCGAGCTAGAGTCCGGGCGGGGCGAAGCGGCGCGTACGCTGCGCGTCGAGCGGCAGCCGCTTGGCGACGAGCAGGGCCGGGCCGTCTGGTCCATCCGCGACATCACGCAGCAGAAGCTCGCCGAGCGGTCGCGCGATCAGTTCATCGACGCCGCGACGCACGAGCTCCGCACCCCGCTCGCCAACATC
Organism: Planctomycetota bacterium; assembly: GCA_039024355.1. Lineage (GTDB taxonomy): Bacteria > Planctomycetota > Planctomycetia > Pirellulales > Lacipirellulaceae > JBCCQL01. Next base: position 2,061 of record JBCCQL010000158.1, on the reverse strand, counting down.
AAAGCTTACGCCGAGACACTGGCCGCTTGCGATATCGATGACGCGGAGCAGCAGAAGGAGTTCTGCAACACCATCAACTCTGAGGCCACACGCCTGGCGCGTTTCGTGGACGACCTGCTGGACATCAGCAGCATGGAAGTCGGTTCGCTCACCATCCGCCGGCAGAACGTCGACGTCGAGCGGCTGCTGAGGGAAGCGGCCGACAAGGTCCGCCCGCTGCTGGCAAAGAAGTCGCAGCAGTTTGAGGTGGTGATCCCGCCAAAGCTCGGCGAGATGCAGCTGGACAAGGACAAGGCCGCGGCCCTGATCGTCAACCTGCTCGGCAACGCCACGAAGTACACACCCGAGGGCGGGCGGGTCCGTTTCAAGGCCGAGGCCGGCGACGGCGCCCTGAAGCTATCGATCGCCGACACGGGTGTGGGCATCGCCCCGGACGAGCTGCCGCGTGTCTTCGAGAAGTTCTTCCGCAGCGAAGACCCAGCGGTCCGCGGCGAGGCGGGCACCGGGCTCGGCCTGTCGCTCGCACGCGAGATCGCTCGGCTGCACGGGGGCGACGTCACCGCGGAGAGCGTCGTGGGCGAGGGCAGCACCTTCACCATCACGCTGCCTCGGGCGGAAGGGGCCGGCCGGTGATCACTGTCGAAACGCAGGGCGCCGTCACGGTCCTTACGCCCGACGTGCCGCTGAACGCCGAAGCCGCCGAGCCGCTGCTTGCCGCGTTGCACGCGCCGGCTTCGCCCGGCCTGCCCCAGGTGGTGCTCGACCTGTCGGGCGTTGCGATCATCGACAGCGCGGGGCTGGAGGCCGTGCTCGACGCACGGGCCGAGGTCCGTGGCCGTGGCGGCGTGATCAAGCTGGCCGGTGCGCGGCCGCTAGTGGCGGACATCCTGGTGGCCACCGGCGTGGGCGACACGTTTGAGATGCTCGGCAGCACCAAGGCGGCGGTTGGGAGCTTCTCGCGATGAGCAACGCGCTGCCGATAGGCGAGGCGTCATCCATCGACGCGTTGACGGCGCCGCTAGAGGCCGACGCCGCAACGCGCGTAGGCGGGCAGCCCTCCACGCGGCGGCTCGGCCAGCAGCTGATCGGCGCCGACCTGATTACGCCCGACGACCTCGACGCAGCCCTGGAGCTGCAAGCCAAGCGGGGCCAGCGGCTGGGCGAGACGCTGCTCGAGATGGGCGTCGCCAACGAGGACCAGCTGCTGCCGCACATCGCCCGCCAGCTGGCCACGCCGGCGGTCCGGCTCCGCGAGGGCTTGCTCGACCCGCTGTTCGTACGCAGCCTGCCACGTGAGTTTGCGGAGCGGCTCGGCGTGCTGGCGATGTTCAAGGTGCGCGGCACGCTGACCGTCGCCATGGACGACCCGCTCGACCTGGACCTGGTGGACCAGGTGGAGCGGGCCGCCGGCTGCTCGGTCCGCCCCGTCTTCGCTTTCCGGGCGTCGATCGACCGCATGCTGCGGCGGTGCTACGAAGACGACTTCCAGGTGGACAGCGTTACCGCCGACCTGGACGACCAAGCGGTCGAGCTCCAGGAGGACATCGGCCACGTCGATGTGGCGTCGGTGCAGGACCTGGTTGAGGGCAGCCCCGTCATCAACCTGGTGAACTACCTGATCCTGCAGGCCATCCGGAAAGGCGCGAGCGACATCCACATCGAGCCCAGCCGCAAGTACGGCATCGTCCGCTTCCGGATCGATGGGCAGCTGGTCGAGATGCTCCGCCCGCGGCGGGACATCTACCCGGCGGTGGTCTCACGCATCAAGGTCATGGCCAAGCTTGACATCGCCGAGCAGCGTGAGCCGCAAGACGGCCGCTGCCAGGTCGTGGTGGATCGCAAGGAAGTGGACTTGCGTGTTTCAACGCTGCCGACCGTTGTGGGCGAGAAGGTGGTGCTCCGCGTGCTCGACCGCGGGCGCCTGACGTTCAACCTGGACGAGCTGGGCATACCGCTCCAGGCGTTGGACTCGATCAAGGGCATGCTCGCCCGGCCGTACGGGCTGGTGCTGGTGACGGGCCCGACAGGCAGTGGCAAGACCACCACGCTGTACTCGGCGCT
>JBCCQL010000157.1:0-7168 GCA_039024355.1 Planctomycetota bacterium | reverse complement strand
GGGCTCCGGTGGTCGGTTGGCTGCACAGGCGAGGTCGCCCGCACCCCAGGTACAGATACTTCGGCGGCCAGCGGCCCGAAGTTACAAGCGATTATCGGCCTTATCGGCTGGTCGCTCCGGCCGGCGTTAGCGTGGTGGCCGCTTCCGCCGCCGCCAAGTCTAGCTGCCACTGCCGGTACTCGGCCAGCGTCTGGTCGGGCGACGCGCCGATCGCCCGCCACAGCGAGTCGCTGCGGGTCTTGCCCGCGTAGAGGTCTCGCAGGTAGCCGACGAACGCCGCGCGTCGGCGCCCGCCGTCGGCCTGCATCAAGAACGTGGCGACGCCGGCCATCTGGCTGTAGAGCGGCGCCAGGTCTTCGCGCCGCTGCAGGTCGAGCCGGCCGAGCGACGCCATCTCTGCAAGCGGCGTGAGGTAGCCGTCCCGCAGCAGGCGCCGGCGGGCCGCGGGCAGCCTGCCGCCGTCGGGCCGGCCGATGGCGTACCGCCCGCCGCCCAGCGGCGTGAGCGACTCGAGGTACAGGGCCACGCCCTCCACGGCCCAGAAGTTGTTCTGGGCGCCGGCGGTCCCGCGGCCACGCCGCGTCTCGCGGAAGAGCTGGTGCGTGGCCTCGTGGTACAGCGTCGCCCGCTGCGCGGCGGGGTCGGCCTCGGGGTCGGCGTAGAAGTGGGCCTCGCGCAGGTCGTCGAAGTAGATGCCCAGCGTCTCGCCGACGCGTGGCTGCTTATGCCGCAGCGCGGCGGTGTAGCCCGCCTTGTCGCGGTGGTAGACCACGCTGAACGGCCGCGGCTGGCCGCGCGGCGTGCGTGTGCCGGCGAACCGCTCACGCACCTCGGCGGCGCTGAGGCTGTAGCCGGCGAACCGCTGCCGCCACACCTGCATGAGGCGCTCGAGCTCGGCGGCCAGGCCGGCCGCGGCCTGCAAGCTGTGGTTGGTGGTCACCACGAAATGGTCGGTGCGGACCTGCCAGCCGGTAGCGATGGTCGCGTGCCGGGCGGCGTCCTCCTCGGCCGACAGCCACCGCCGGCCGTCGCGCCGCTCGCCCGCCTCGTACCGGGGCAGGTCGGCGGGCTTCACCCAGCCGTAGCGGGTGTCCCACGCGTAGCCGCGGCGGGCCTGCTTGGCTTGGAAGGCGGTAAGCCAGCCGCCGGCGACGCCTTCTTTGCCCACACGCTGGTAACCCAGCACCCGCCGGCAGGTCGGCTCGTCGGGGTCGTAGGCCAGGGCCTGCGTTGCACGCTCGAGGGCGGTGGCGACGTCGCCCGCGTCGGCGGCCCGCTGCGCCTGGGCGAGCAGCCTGGCGGCTTCGCCCTTGTCGACGACCGCCGCGGCGGCCTGCTCTGCGTACACGTCGGGCGCCGTCCACAGCACGTCGTCCGCACGGGCGTCAACGCTAACGCCCACGGGCGACAGGATGATCAGCAGAGTAGCGAGGCGGCAGGCCATACCCGTAGTGTAGCCCATGGGGTTTTGCTTATCGGGCCGAGCGAGCCTTGCCGCGTGCGGGCGAAACCGCTCGGGTATAATGACGCCGATAGGCAGAACCTCGCTCTTTCCTCTCCCCAGGCCACTGCAACGGGCGACGCATGGCAGACTCGATGCTCGACGTCGCCCGCCGCGCGGATGCGTTCTTCATGGGCCAATCGCCGATCCACCAAGCGATGACCCGGCTAGCCAAGACGCTGGGCGAGATGCAGATCCCGTTTGCCGTTGCCGGGGCGATGGCCGCCAACGCCCACGGCCACCGCCGCACGACCGCCGACGTCGACATCCTGATCGCCGAAGAAGACCTCGCCCGCTTCAAGGCGGAGCACATCGGCCGCGGCTGGGTGGACAAGTTCGAGGGCTCTAACAACTTTCGCGATGCCGTAGCCAGCGTCGACATAGATGTGCTGCTGGTTGGCCGCTACCCGGGCGACGGCAAGCCCAAGCCCGTGGCGTTCCCCCACCCCGCCGGGGTGGCCGAAGTTGGCGCCGACGGCATCCCGTTCGTCAACCTACGGACATTGCTGGAGCTGAAGCTCACCAGCGGCATGACCGCCGCTCACCGCCCACGCGACCTGGACGACGTGATCCAGCTGCTCCGCGTCAACAACCTGCCAGAGGAGTACGCCGAGACGCTCAACCCCTACGTAGCCGACAAGTACCGCGAGCTGTGGCGGGCGGCGCAGGTGGATGAAGAGCACTGATGAACGCGTCGAAAAGCGGAGCCCGGCCGCCGGCGTCGCGGGGTGTCGCCCTGCCGGCTCACGCGTCGCCCTGGTCCGCCATCGCCGCGTCGAACGCTACGCCGCTCGGGGCGAAGTCGATCCGCTTGACGAAGGCCGCGGCGTCGGCGGCGCCGTGGTCGCGGTCCATGCCCATGTCTTCCCACTCGACGGACAGCGGCCCGTCGTAGCCGATGACGTTCAGCGCGCGGATGATCTCGCCGAAGTTCACGCCGCCGTGCCCCGGCGAGCGGAAGTCCCAGCCGCGGCGGGGGTCGCCGAAGTTCAGGTGGCTGGCCAGGATGCCGCTCCGCCCGTCGAGCGTGACCACGGCGTCCTTGATGTGGCAGTGGTAGATGCGGTCTGGGAAGGCCCGGATGAACTCCACCGGGTCGACGCCCTGCCACAGCAGGTGGCTGGGGTCGAAGTTGAAGCCGAACGCCTCGCGGTGGCCCACCGCCTCGAGCGCCCGCTGGGCCGTGTGCAGGTCGAACGCGATCTCGGTGGGGTGCACCTCGAGGGCGAAACGCACGCCGCACTCGTCGAAGACGTCGAGGATCGGGTTCCACCGCTCGGCGAACTGCTCAAAGCCCGCCTCGATCATCGCCTCCGGCACGGGCGGGAACGAGTACAGCAGCGGCCAGATGCTCGAGCCCGTGAAGCCGTTGACCACCGGCACGCCCAGCTTCTGGGCGGCCCGGGCGGTGTTCTTCATCGCCTCGGCGGCGCGGTGGTTGACGCCGGCGCCGCCGTCGCCGGGGGCGAGGCCGTCGCCCCAGACCGCCGGCGGCAGGATCGCCTGGTGCCGCTGGTCGATCACGTCGCACACCGCCTGCCCGGCCAGGTGGTTGCTGATGGCGTGGCAGGACAGGTCGTGCCGGTCCAGCAGGTCCCGCACGTCGGCCACGTAGTTGGGCTCGTCCACCGCCCGGTCGACCTCAAAGTGGTCGCCCCAGCAGGCCAGTTCCAGCCCCTGGTAGCCAAAGCCGCTGGCCTTGCGGCACATCTCGTCGATCGGCAGGTCGGCCCACTGGCCGGTGAACAGCGTGACGGGGCGTGGCATGAGGAGACGCCAGGGTGTTGATGGTGCGGGGCGGGGCGGCCACCGCCGGCGGCGGCGGGTGCTAGACTTACGGCATGAAAAACCCGACGAGCCCAAGCCCAATGAGCCCGAGTCCGATGGGCCCGAGCCCCGTGAGAAGGCTGGCGCCGCGCGTGCTGCTCGCGGCCTGCGTGCTCGCGGGCGGCGCCCACGCCGCGGCGGCCACCGTCACGCTAGAGCTTTCTACTGAGCGGGCGATGCAAGCTACCGCCTTGCAAGAGTGGCTGCAACTGGCGTCGGGGGCGGGCGTGGCCACCACACGCATCCGCGGCGCCCAGGCCGGCGACAAGACCGCCATCGAGACCACGCAGACGTCCGCCGGCGTGCTGTACCGCGTGACGGGCGTTCTCACCGCACGCGGCGAGCTACGCCTGCCCGGCGGCGTCTTCACCCGCCGCGACGGCGCCAAGCTGCGTGACTACGTCGCACGCCTGAAGGCCGACGGCGCCGAGGCCATGACCGCCGCCACCGGCACGTTCGGCCTGACCAAGCCACAGTTCGACGCCGTGCTGAAGCAGCTGAGCCGGCCAACCGGATTCGACGCTTCGCAACCCGCGGCCGGACAGGGAGCGACGGCCGCGGCGTTCGTCCAGCACGTTAGCGAGCGGCTAGCGATGCGGGTGGTGGTCGACCAAGCGGCCGCGGCAGCGCTGCGGGGCGGCCCGCCGCTTGAGCCACGCATCGCCGGGCTGTCCATCGGCACGGCGCTGGCTGTCGCGGCCAAGCAACGCGGGCTGATCGTCGTGCCGGTCAAGCCACGCGGCCGGCCTGTCGAGCTGCACCTGCGTGTGGCCCGCCGCGACGCGCGGGCAGCGGAGCGTCAAGAAGACGAAGAAAGCTGGCCGGTAGGCTACGAGGTGAAAGGCCCGCCGCGGCCCGTGGCGCCCGACCTGATGCAGGCGATCAACGTCGAGATCGACGGCTTCACGCTGGCCGAGGCCGTGGCCGCCGTCACGCCGCGGCTCAAGCTGCCTGTGCTGTGGGACCACGACGCGTTGGCGAGCCACCGGATTGACCCGGCGGAGGTCTCGGTCCGCCTGCCGCGGGCGAAGCTCTCGTACAAGCGGATCCTCGAGAAGCTTCTGTTCCAGGCGAGGCTCCGCGGCCAGCTCCGCACCGACGAGGCGGGCGCCCCGTTCTTCTGGATCAGCCGCTGAGGCTGTGGGCTGTGGGCTGTGGGCTGTGGGCTGTGGGCTGTGAAAGGGTAGCCGGCGACCTACGTGTCGCCGGACCGCGTCACGGATTTTTTCCCATACCGTGAGCCCCGACGCGAACCACCTGCCACCCTCAGCGTTGCGTCACCAAAACCAACACCAACACGGCGCCCTATGATCCGCGTCGAGAACCTCACGCACCACTACGGCGTCCGGCCGGTGCTGCTGGGCGTGACCATGGAGATCGCCGATGGCGAGCTGGTGGTGCTGCTCGGCCCCAACGGCATGGGCAAAACAACGCTGCTGGGCTGCCTGGCGGGCGTGCTGTGGCCGCACAGCGGGTTTGTCGAGTTCGACGGCGTGCGGCGGCGGCAATCGACCGACGCCGAGCGCGGCCTCCGCCGGCGGATCGCCTACCTGCCCGACACGGCGTGGCTGCCGCCGCTGCGGACCGGCCGAGAACACCTGCTGGCGATGGGCCGGCTGTACGGCCACGACGACCTGCAGCTGTTCGACCACTCCGAGCGGCTGCTCCGGCTGTTCCACCTCGAGGAGCGTGCCGACAGCCCGATGTCCGGCTACTCGACCGGGCAGCAGAAGAAGATCGCCCTGGCCGGCGCCCTAATCACCGAGGCGCCTTACCTGCTGCTGGACGAGCCGTTTTCTGGCGGGCTCGACCCGGCGGGCATCTTAGCAATGAAGAGCGTGCTGAAGCGGCTGGCCTCGGGCGGGCAGCGGACGATCGTCCTCACGACGCCCGTGCCGGAGCTGGTGGAAGAGCTGGCCGGCCGCGTGGCGATCATCCAAGACGGCCGGCTGACGCACTACGACACGCCCGCCGGCTTGCGGGCGACAGCCGGCACGGGCGCCTCGCTCGACGACGCGTTGCAGCAGCTGGTCTACCCCGACACCCGCACCGCCCTGGGCGACTACTTCGGCGACGCCGGCCGGGGGCCGCGATGAACCTGTTGCGGCGCCTGCACCGCTGGGGGCGGACCACGCTGCTGGACGTCGCCTTGGCCGCCTACGCGGTGCTGATGGCCGTCGTGTGGGGCGTGCTCGCCGTGACAACCGGGCAAACGCCTTGGGAACGCGGAACAGAACCGCACGGCTTGCTCGTCCCGTTCCTCGCCTCCGCGGCGCTCGCCTACGGATTTTTCCGCGTCTTCTACTTCTGCCCGACGGAGCACCCTGCCTACGGGCGGTGGTTGCGGCAGACGCCCTGGCGGCATCCGCTGCCGCTGCCGCTGGGGCCGGTGCGGCTCTGCCCGCAGGACGCCGTCTTCCTAGCGCTCGTGGCGGCTACGCTGCCGATCGACTCCCCGGCACGCGTCGTCCTGCCGCTGGCCGCCTTCGCCGCCGGCTACGCCGGCCTCGCTTGGCGGGTGGCGGTTGTCCACCGCGAGCATGCCGGCGGCTACGGCCTGCCCGCCATTGCAGGCTTGGCGGTCCCCGCGTGGTTCGCCGAGGGCTGGTGGCCGCTGGCGGCAGTCGCCGTGGCGGCTTTGGCGGCGACGCAATTCTCGCTCGAGCGGTGCCTGTCGCGCTTTGGCGGCGTGCCGCCCGAAGACTTCCAGCCGCTGTTCGGCAGCCGCGAGACGAAGCAGGCAGCGGCGGCGCAGCCGGCGGCCGGCCCCGTCGCCACCCAGCTGCTGGGCGACACGGCCGAGACGCTCTGGCCACCCGGGCACGCGGCCGCGACTGGCGTGCTTGCCGCTTGGCTGGTCTTCCTGCCGGCCCACCAAGTCGCAGTATGGTTCGACGGCGTCACGCTCGACGCGGCCGTTACTCGGCAGGTCTTCCTTTCGATCCATGCGTTCTCTGCCATACCGTGGACCGCCCCGGCGGTGCTCCGGCTGCTGCGGTATTTCACGCCGTTTGCGCCGCCGATCAGCCTGCTCGGGCGGGTGGCGACCGGCCGGCTGATCGTCCCCAGGTTTGACTACGCGGCCGTGCCCGTGCTCGCGGCCGTGGTGATCGGCGGTTGCTTGCCGGCGTTGCTCGTTTCGCTCGGCACGCCACTCGGGCTGGCCTACGCCCTGCCCGCCGGGCTCGCCACGGCCGCGGTGCTGGGCGTTCCGCCGTCGCTCACGGACTGGCGGCACACCGGTCACCACCGCCTGCGGACCCGCAGAGCCTAAACCGCAGCGGCTGATGCGAAAACCCCTTGAGGCGGGCGTGTGAGCACCCGCAAGCAGCGGGCGGGGCCGTGGTTTTTCCGCCCGTCAGCCAACGCCTCAGCCACCCAAACCGGTGGGGCCAAGCGTCCCGCGACCGGCGGCAGCAGAAAACGGCCATCTGCGGGCAGTTGGCGGTTTCAAGCGTTTCCCCCCGCCTAGCGGCGTAGTATGTTGAAGAGCTTGGTAATCCCCGCTGATCAGGCGGATTGCGCGACCTTTCGCGGTCGATCGGTCGTACAGCGGCACAAGAACCCGGCGGCGCCCGCCGCCGCCGGCCTCGACAATCCGCGTGGCGCCACGCGTGACCCACCCCTCGAAGGAGAGCCCCCGCAATGCTTCACCCGTTTCGCTTACTGCTGGCGGCCGGCCTGTTGATTGCCGCCCCCACGCTGTGCCCGGCCCAAGTGTCGGGCGACCTGCCCGAGGAAGTCGAACGCCAGATCGACGAGCAGACCGAGCAGCTGCCCGACGAGGTCCGCGAGAAGGTCCGCGAGGCCCTGAAGCGGAAGGCCGCCGAGAAGTTTGCC
>JBCCQL010000156.1:0-7175 GCA_039024355.1 Planctomycetota bacterium | reverse complement strand
TACATGATGAAGCACAAGATCAAGCCAACCAGCGAGAACACGTTCGAAGATCAGAAGGACAGCGACCCGATCATCGAAGACCTGGAGGTGCTGATCGGCAGCATCCGAGAGGAGCTACACCTCTACGCCAAGACGGCCGGCAACATGGTGGGGCCGATCACGCTGGTCGATAAGGGCGACGTGATCGACTGCAGCCGGATGGGCTCCGGCGGGTACGCGATCCCGTCGATCGTCGAGCCCGACATCATCCAGCTCGACCCGAAGAAGTGCGGCGCCCAGTTCATCCTGCACGTCGAGAAGGGCACCGTCTGGCAGCGGTTCAACGAAGACCGCTTCTGGGAGAAGCACAACTGCCTGCTGACGCACGGCGCCGGCCAGCCGCCACGGGGCGTCCGCCGGCTGCTCTACCGGCTCCACAACGAGCTGAAGCTGCCCGTCTACTGCGTGCTGGATAACGACCCCTGGGGCTACTACATCTACAGCGTGCTGAAGCAGGGCTCGATCAACCTCGCGTTCGAGTCGCAGCGGATGGCGATCCCGGACGCCAAGTACCTCGGCCTTCGGAGCATCGACCTCGACCGCTACGAACTCGACAGCGTCAGCATCAAGATGAACGACAGCGACAAGAAGCGGGCGAGCCAGATCGCCAAGTACCCGTGGTTTGAGAAGAAGCCGAAGTGGCAGAGCGAGATCAAACGGATGCTCAAGAACGACTGCAAGCTAGAGGTCGAGTCGCTCATCTCGAAGGACATCAGCTACGTCACCGAGACCTACGTGCCGGAGCGGCTAGAAGCGCAGGATTGGCTGGACTGAATCGGCGGCGCCGCTTAGTGTGAATTCGAATCAAACCTGCCTGCTCGCGAGCCACCGGCAATGCCCCCGTCTCTCCCATCGCAGATCGGCGACCCAACCTGGGAGATCGCGGATTGGTTTCCGCGCCAGGGATTCTGGACCGAGCCCGATTATCTGAAGCTGACAGAGTCTTCCAACCGGCTGGTCGAGCTAGAGAATGGCAAGCTGGAGGTGCTGACGATGCCGACACTAGAGCATCAGCTCATTACCATCCACCTGCTTGTCGTGCTGCGGGAGTTCGTTCTCGCCAAAGACCTGGGAATGGTGCTCGTCGCCCCGCACCCGACGTGGCTGAGCAAAGACAATTACCGGGAGCCGGACATTGTCTTCAAGCTGCGTGAAAACCTCCCCGCGGAGGGTGAAAAGTACTTCCGAGGCGCCGACATGGTCATCGAAGTCGTGAGCGACGACAAGCGAAGCCACGAGCGAGACTACGTCAAGAAGCGAGCCCATTACGCCGAGGCCGGGGTCGCGGAGTACTGGATTGTCGACCCGCAAGAGCAGCGCGTGATCGTCCTTAATCTCGACGGCGACGCGTACGCCGAGCACGCTAACCTAGTGGCCGAGGGGACGGCAACGTCGAAGCTGCTCGACGGCTTCGCGGTAGACGTGGCCGGGGTCTTCGCGGCGGGGAAGAAGCGTTAGCGGCCAAGCCCTGCGGTTTGCACGCTACCGCTGCTCCACTCTTGAGCCAACGCACGAGGGACCGCCGTGGCCAACGACACCAACCCGTTCGCGTCGCCCCTCTCTACCAGCGAGCCGCCCGTCGACCGGGGCGGCGCCACGGGCATCGACCCGTACGACCTCAGGCCCGTCAGCATCGGCTTGCGGCTGATTTACATCGCCATCTGCGGGTTCGTGCTCGCGGGCCTCGGCGGGGGGATTTTGGTCGGTGCGTTGGGGGCCGGCGGCGTTGGCGTTGGCGTCCCGGAATTGGGGCTCATCTTTGGGTTGGTCTTCGGGTTGCTGCTCCTCGCGATGGCGGCCCTGCAGTTTGTTGGCCTGGTGTTTTGCGTCAATGCGCCGCCGGCAGCCAAGGCGTCGCCGGTTGCGATCGCCACGCTGGCTTTCGTGCTCGCTGGGTTTGGCGTGAGCGTCGTTGGTAGTCTTGTCTTCGACACAGCCTCCGCTGAGCAGGCCGTCGAGGCGTTCGGGAGCCTGCTCGGCTTCGCCGCCCCGGTCTGCTTCTTGGTCTACATGCGTCGCATCGCCAACTACATCGGCAGGCCCGACGTGGCGGCGCGATCGACACGCGTTTTCATCGCGGGCGGCGTCGCGGTGCTGCTCGTCGTCGCTGGGGACGCCGTTCCGGCGCCAACGGGCAACTTAGCGATGGCCGTTCCGCTAGTCTTCGGCTTTATCTCCTTTCTGGTGGCCTTCCTGATGTACGCCAACATGGTGGCGTACCTCCGCAAAGCGGTTGACGAGGCCGGGTCCTTCGCTGCTCAGTAGAGCCGCCGCGGCACGGCTGGACCTCGGTATAACCAACGGCAAAAACCGCGTCGCAGCGCATGTTGCGTTGGTGCAACCGCCGGCTGCTCCAGTTCGCAAGTCGCTTATTGATGCTTTGACATCAGTCTACGTGATGCTACGATGCCATCATGAGGACCACCATACGCATCGACGATGACCTGATGCCGCTGCTCCGTGGCCGGGCAGCGAAGACCGGCGGATCGATTACCAAGGCTTTCAACGAGCTTTTGCGGCGAGGCCTTGCCGCTGAGGCGAGCGACTTGCAACAAAAAAGAGAGCGGTTTGTCCAGCAGACCTACGACATGGGCAAGCCGCTTGTCGACCTCACCAAGGCACTCGCCCTGTCGTATGCGGAAGATGACGAGAAGCTGATCGCGATGATGCAGGGGGATGCGAACGAGCCTCGAGACAGATCGCCTGCAGGCGAGTGACCGATGCAGCTGATCGATGTCAACATCCTGGTCTATGCGTTGAATCAACGCTCGCCGCATCACAAAGTCGTATACGAGTGGTGGCAGTCAGCGCTTACGAGCGGCCAACCGATTGCCCTGACTTGGGCTGTGTTGGTGGGCTTCGCACGTCTTGCCACGTTGCCGCGGGTAATGCCGCGGCCGCTCAGCGTCCCTCAAGCCGTGGGCGAGATCCAGGGCTGGCTTCGACACCCGAATACTCTGTTGGTTTCTGAGGCGGACAACCACGATTCGCTGCTTTTTGAGCTGCTCACCGAGGCGGGCCGCGGCGGCAATCTTGTGACCGACGCCCATCTGGCCGCGCTTGCCATCGGCAACGGCGCGGCGCTCGCGTCGTGCGACACCGACTTTGCACGCTTCTCGAAGCTCCGCTGGGTAAATCCGCTCGCGGCTTAGCCCAGCAGCCGGCTGGTGAGGATTGCCGCTCCGACAATCGCGGCGCCGGCGGCTGTTACCAGAACGGCGGCGGCGGCGGTGTCGAGGGCGTTGCGGACCTCGGGGTTCCGCTCTCGCGTGATTGCGCGTGCCAGGTGCTCTAGGGCGGTGTTAAAAAGCTCGGCCGCCAGCACCACGGTGATCGCGAGCGTCAGCACCAGCCACTCCGCACGCGTGCAATCAAGCCACCAAGCAAGAACGATCACCGCCGCCGCGGCGCCGAAGTGGAAGCCGAAGCCGTTGCGCCCCGCGACGGCGACCGCCAGGCCGCGGCCGGCGTGGGCGAATTTCCGGCGGAGCCGCGCGAGCGGGCTGGGGGGTTCGTCGGTTGTGGCGGGGGGCTTTGGGGTTGGCATGATGCGGTGGGTGTGGTGGTGTGAAAGGAGTGCCGCTCGTGGCGCCCCCGGCGAGGCGTAGCTCGCCGGCTAGTATGACGGCCGCGCGTTTTCCACCTTCCACTTCCCACCTTCCACCTTCCACCTTCCCACTGCCCACTGCCTACTGCCTACTGCCTACTGCCCACTGCCTACTGCCTACTGCCTACTCAAGGTACTCGAACCCGGCGGGCGGGATGTCGATGCCGCCGCGGCGGGTGAGGCTCAGGCGGGGCAGGAAGCGGGGCTCGACCAAGAAGTTGAAGCCGACGTTGTCCTTCGACTCGTCGACGCGGACGCCAACGGTGACGATGATCGACTCGCCGATGCGGCTCAGCGAGAACGCCTGGCCGATGTTGCCGGCGTTGCCGAAGTCGATGACCGTCGACCCGGACGCCGCCCACTTCGGCCCCAGGCGGTAGTTGACGGTGGCCGTGAGCAGCTGGGCGTTGAACGGGCCGCTGATGCTGCGGTAGCCCAGGTAGGCGTTGCCACGCGTGGGCCGGTTGGTCCGCACGCCGGCGGAGATGGTCCGCAGCCCGTTGTCGAAGACGTCGGCGAATCCGTCTGAGACGATCGAGAACCGGTCGCCCAGGTTCCACTGCAGCCGGTAGTCGAGCAGGCCGAGCTCCTCGCCGAAGTTGTCGCGGTCGGCGTCCGGGACCAGCGATAGGTTCGAGTCGAACGTCAGCCAGTCGACGATCCGCTGCCTGCCGGGGGCGCCCCGTTTGGTCTGCAGGCGGTGCCGCATGCCCAGCCGCACAACGGTCTGGTCTTCTACCAGCTCGGTGGTGGGGGCGGTGACCCACCGCTGCAGGCCGGTGCGGATGGCGTAGAACCGCGGGTCGAACTCCGCCGGGGCGAAGGGCACGGGCAGCGGCGCGGTGAACAGGCTGCGGCGGACCTCTTCGATCGAGTCGTCGTCCAGCGGGTCGTAGAGCGGCAGCTCGTCGAAGTTGCGGCTGGAGTCGGCGTAAGAGATGTCCGCCTCGAGCACCACCTTGTGGGCCAGGCCGTTGAGGTTGAACAGCGGGTCGCGGACCAGCGGGTTGACCGCCCAGAGCGAGGTGCTGGCCCGCACACCCGTTTGCAGGTAGGCCCGCTGCAGGTCGTCGCCCGTGAGGTCGGCGCCCCAGTGGGCGACCTCGCCCAGGGCGTAGGGGACGATCTTCACCGGCTCCAGGTTCAGCGGCAGGTCGATCTCTTGCCGCGTAGCGACGCGCTCGCCCTCGGTGTTGGCCTCCCACGGGAACAGCACAAACGCAGGCGGCGCCAGCCCCGGGCTGGTGGCGGTGCTGGCCGGCTTGAGGTTGGCGTAGGCCGCCTGCGAGTGGGCGAACCAGGTCGCCGCCCCGCCCGCCACGTCCTGCCCCAGCAGGTAGTGGTCCAGCCGCGGCAGCCACTGCGTCTGGGTGAAGAAGTCGTTGATGCGGGCGTTGGCCTCGATCGAGACCGACTGGTTGTCGAACAGCCGCCGCAGCCGCACGCCGGTGGTCTGGTCCTTGTTCTGGTCCCACTCGGTCTCGTAGTACTGCTCCAGGAACGTGCGGTCGCTGATCCAGCCGACCTCGGCCTGGGCGACCCAGCCCTGCAGCAGCCCGTCGACAAACCGCTGCCGGTGGTTCCAGTACAGCCGGCCGCGGTAGGCGGACTCCGGCGTGATCTCCCGGCGGCCGAAGCCAAGATTATCCAGGCCGCCATCGTCGATCGCCCACGCGTCGAGCCTGCCGGCCGAAGGCCCGCTAAAGCCCAAGAATCGGTCGACCGCGTAGTCCACCTCCGTGCCGTAGCCCAGGCCGCGGTCGCTCAGGTAGTCGATGCTCAGGTCCCAGTCCACGCCAGGCGGGCCCTCCAGGCCGAGCAGCTGGAAGACGTCGAAGTCGACCAGCGTCTGGAAGCCGAAGATCTGGTCGTTGCCCACGCGGAAGTCGCTGATGTAGAAGACCGGCTCTTCCAGGTTCGTGGCGATCGTCGGCCAGTAGAAGAGCGGCACGCCGCCGAACTCGATGAAGTTGTTCTGGCTCCGCGCCAGCCGGTCGGGCGTGAAGGTGGTGATGCCGGTGGCGGGGTCCGTCACCGGGCGGCGGTTGTCTTCCAGCGTGATCGTGCCGGAGCGGAGGGCGTAGCTGGGCTCCTCCCACCGGCTGGTGGTGAAGCGGGCGTCGGTGGCCACGTACCGCGACTCGTCCAGCTGGCGGAGCACACCCGCCTTGAGCCGCACCAGGCCGCGATACCGGAAGCCCTCGACCTCCGGCAGCGGCGTCAGCAGCTCGGCGTTGAGGACGACGCCCACCTGCCGGCGGGCGTCGTAGTACATGCGGTCGGCGTAGATGATGCGGTCGCCCTGGCGGAAGACGATGTTGCCCTCCATGTAGATCTCCAGGGGCGTGTCGTTGCGCTGCTGGAACGAGTTGCCGACGCCGCCGGGGGCGGTCCAGATCACCGCGCGGTCGGTCTCGAGATCGATCTTCTCGAGCCCGCCGGCTGGCCCGCCACTGGGGCCGGCCAGCGCCATCGGTCCGCCGCCCGGCGCCTGGATGCCCTGGATGATGACGTTCACGCCGCCGGTCACAACGCCCACGCCCTGCTGCGGGCGGTACTCGGCGCTGCCGCCCACTTCGCTGCGTGGGTAGATGTCGATCTGCCGGAAGCCGGCGGCATTGGGCACGCTGGGGCCGGGCGGCGGCACCGTGGGCTGCGGGAAGGCCGGCACGAACGGCTGCTGGAACTGCGCGGGCAGAACCGCCGACCGGTCGCCGCCGGGCGGCGGCACACCCACCACGCCGGCCGCCGCGTGCTGAGCCCCGGGGTCGCCTGCCGCGTCGCCGCCGATCGCTTGGGCCAGCCGCACGCCGCCCGGCGGGGGCTCGACCGGCGGCGTGGCGAAGTGGGCGAAGCCCCGCTGCAGGATGCCCGGCGCCTCGGCCGGCGGCGGCGTCGGGTCGGGCGTCTGCCAGTCGAGCGCCGCCACGGTCCACAACCGGCCGAACCAGCTGCCCGCCTGCTGCCTGGCCACCGCCTGGCTGCCGGCCGCTTGCCGCTCGGCGGCGCTTTGGTAGAGCTCGACGGCCACCGGCCGGTCGCCGGCGCCTTCGAGGTACGCAATCACCTTGGTCGCCTCGCCCGGCACGCCGCCGTGCTGCACCCACACCACCGCGTCGTCGCCGCGGATGAGGTTCGCCCCCTGGGCGATCACCACGCTGCCCTGCAGCCG
Source organism: Planctomycetota bacterium (assembly GCA_039024355.1). Taxonomy (GTDB): domain Bacteria; phylum Planctomycetota; class Planctomycetia; order Pirellulales; family Lacipirellulaceae; genus JBCCQL01. The sequence continues at coordinate 357 of JBCCQL010000156.1, read as the reverse complement.
GTTCACCTCGTAGGCGCCCTGGGCCCACCGCGACGCGGCGTCGGCCCGCAGCGTGATCGCCCGGTGCAGCGGCGGCCGGGGGAAGTGCACCTGCCCCGCGACGCCGCCGGCCGCCCACAAGAGCAGCGCGCACGCCACGCCCAGAGCGCTCAGCGGGAGCGCAGCGGCGGGCGGTCGCGGCGATTGCGTACCGGGCGTGATCTTGGGGGCGTCCTTGCGTGTGCGTGCCGCGGGCGGGGAGGGCGCGCACGCCCTCCGCAGAAAATGGCGGCGGAGGGTAGCAGCGGCCGCGGCCCACGGTCAAGGCGCCTTGCGGCCGCTAGCAGACGCCGCAAACAACGGCGAGAGAACGCTTTG
>JBCCQL010000155.1:0-7189 GCA_039024355.1 Planctomycetota bacterium | reverse complement strand
GGGGGTTTAGATGGGGCTGGCGTGCGTCTTTGGGTTCTTTATGGGAATGTGTTTTTGTCAAACCTAGGGTTCTGCGGGGGGAACGACCAGCGGCCCCGCGGGCGGGCCCACCGAGCGTGCAGAAACCACCGTCATCCAGAAACCTACCAGCGGCCCCGCGGAAGGAGGCGAATCATGAGCACCCCCGCCAACAATCCGCAGACCGGCTACGAGTCCGACCTGGACGACCCGCTGCTGCGTAACCTGATGGCCCTGGGCGAACCGGCCGGCGTCGTCGACGGCGAGGCGCCAGCGGGCGGTGGCTTCGACACGGGCGCCCCGGACGCCGCCGCTTTTGACGCCGACGCCGAGCCCGGCGAAGAACTCTTCGAGCTGTTCCTCGAAGGCCGGCTGCAGGGCGAGGACCGCGAGCAGTTCCTCCGGTTCCTGGACGCCAACCCCGGCGCCCGGGCGGCCACCAGCGAGTACCTGAACTTCCTCGAAGCGGAGGCCGAGGCCGAGGCCGCCGACCCGGCGCCCGCCACGCTCAGCATCACCCGCCAGTCGCAGCAGTCGTGGGCCAGCCCCGCGCGGTGGGGCTCGGTGGTGGTCGCCCTGGCGGCGTGCCTGCTGCTGGCCGTCGGCCTCTGGCAGACCACGCCCGGCGGGCTGCAGGTGGCCGAGAACCGGGCGTACGACCAGGCGTCGGCCCTGGTGGCCGAGTCTGAGTTCGAGCAGGCGGAGCGGGTGATCGAAGCGGCCCTGCAAGACGGCGTCGATTCGCCCCGCCTGAGCCTGCTGGCCGCACGGGCGTCGATGCAAGAGCCGGCGCCGCTCACCTCGCCCGACGCGTGGTCGCTCCGCCGGTTCGACTACGAGTTCGACGGCACGCTGATCATGGACGGCGAGGTCTCCGAGGAAGCGGTCGATCGCCTGACCAAGGCCGAGGCGATTGTCGACGCCGTAGACCCGGCCGAGCAGCTGGCCCGCCTGTCGCGTGGCTGGCTGTTGCTCAAGCGGAACCGCCCGGCCGACGCGGCCGAGGTCTTCCGCGGCGTGCTCGACGCCCAGCCGCTTAGCGAGCCCCGCAGCGAGCCCCGCAGCGAGGCGGACATCGCGGCGGCCGCGGCGATGGGCCTGGGCGTGGCCGAGTTCATGATCGGCGGCGACCGGCTAGACGCCGCGGAGGCCGCCTTCCGCAAGCTGCTGGACGCCCGGCCCGAGTCGCTCGCCGGCCGGCTCAACCTGGCGATGTGCCTGGCCGAGGCGGGCAAGATCGCCGAGTCGCTCGCCGAGTGGCGGAAGGTCGACCTGGCCAAGCTGCCCGCCGACGAACAAGCCGCCGCGGCCGACGCCATCGCCATGCTGGAAGCCGGTTTGGCCGCCCAGCAGGACGCCGAAACCGACGCCGGCCAAGACCAGGAGTAGCCGCCATGCTCAGCCATCTTGCCAAAGCCGCGGCGTTGTCGGCGATCGCCGTCGCCACGCTGGCCGCCACGCCACGCGTGTGCCCGGCGGAGCGGCACGCGCTGGTCATCGGCGTGAACGACTGCCCGCAGTTCCGCACGGGCCGGGCCATCGGCCTCCGCAAGCTCCGCGGCGCCGAGCACGACGCCCGGCTGATCGCCCAGACGCTGCAGGCAGAGTTCGGCTTCGCCGCCGAGCGGGTCACGACGCTCGTGGGCGAGGCGGCCGTGTCTTCCGCCGTGCGGGCCGAGATGGACCGCTTGGCCCGCTCGCTCACGGCCGACGATCAGCTGGTGTTCTACTTCGCCGGCCACGGCACCCGCCGCCGCGACCTGCCGCCCGAGGATGAGCTGGACGACGGCCTGGACGAGGCCCTCTGCCTGCACGACACCACGCCCGCGGGCGGCAACCTGCTGGTCGACGACGACCTGCGGCTGTGGCTGGCGTCGCTGCGGGCGGCGCGGGTGACGGTGATCCTCGACTGCTGCCACTCCGGCAGCGGGACGAAGGGCAGCGGTGGCACGAACGGGGTCAGCGGTGGCACGAACGGCGGTGGCGAAGAAGCGTTCACGCCGCGGTTCTTGCAGCTGTCGGCCGCCGCACGGGCGCCGGCGCTCGACCCGGACCGCCGGCCGTGGACCGAGCTGACCGCCGCCACCAAGGCGGGCGGCGCCCGGCTGATGGCACTGTACGCCTGCTCCAACGAGCAGTCCGCCTACGAGCGGCGGTACTTCGACCCCAAGCCGACGCACCGCGGCCAGTTCACGCACCACCTGCTGCGGGCGTTGCGCGATCCGGCCGAGGCCGACACCAACGGGGACGGCCGGCTGTCGATCGGCGAGGCGTCGGCCTATGTGTCGGGGGCGATCGAGCGGGAGTTCAACGCCCGCCGCCGCGACCCCCGCCGGCAGCAAACGCCCCGCCACGAGGCGGCCCGCGACAGCTGGGAGCTGATCGCCCGGCAGTGACGGCGCCCGCCGCGACGGCCCTAGGCGCCCGGCACCCCGCCGCCCGCGGGAGGCAGACCGGCCGGAAAAACCGCGCCGCTTGATTGCAAGCGACCCGCGGGGCGTCTAGGTTACCGGCGCCAGCCAAGAAGCAGTCTGCTTCCCCGCCAGCCGCGACGCTGATCGCTCCGCGCCCCGCCGCAACCCCGCCGTAATTCTGTCGCCGGCGTCCTCGCCGGTTTGCAAAGTGGTCTTCCGCCCGCCACTGCCTAGCGTCTGCGGCCGGCTCGGCGTAGGCGTTGCTGGATGCTGAGCGTCCCGGCGGCGGCGTGTGCCGGCCGGCCGTCGGCTTGGCGAACGATGCCCATCGAGCTTACACCCGGAATCCCCACCTAGACGAAGAGGAGCTGCCGATGCTTCGGAGCCTTGTTGCCTGCGGCGTGGTCGCCGGCGCCGTGTTCGCAGGGGCCGCCGCGCGGGCCCAGCAGGACAGCGCGGTGATCAACTTCATCGCCGACCTCGACACCCTCACCGCTACGAACCTGCCCGACCCGCTCGCCGCGGGGCCGCTGGCGTTCTTCGCCTCGATCCAGCCCGACGTGCTGCGGCTGGACGGGCAGATCTGGATCCCGGACTACACGGGCGACGGCGTCTACACGGCCGGCTTCAACAACGTGACCGGCAACCGCATCCTGGTGCACAGCCCGCTGCTGGAGCGGATCGAGGCGCAGACCTGGCGGGCCGAAGACGCGTCGGACTTCGCCGGCACGCCCGGCGGCCCGGTCGAGATCTCGGGCACGGCCGTCTCGCAGCGGACCAAGTGGCTGCTGCCCGACGACACGCCCAACGGCGTCTTCACGGTCGAGGTGGTCGGCGGCCAGATCGTGGACCTGGAGTACGCCTTCGACTTCTCGGCCAACAGTGGCCTGCTGTTCACGGACCCCAACGAGGGCTCGGGCAACCCGAACCTGTCGAACATCCGCCTGGACGCGGTCGATATCGATGGCGGCGCCGCCAACTTCGCCGCCCCGCAGGTGTTCGCCGCGGGGTCGGCCGGCTTCCTTGACGCGGCGTTCGGCCTCAACACCCAGCTGAGCACCACGTCGGTCACGATGACGGCGGCCGACCCCAACGGCGCGTTCTCGCCCGGCACGGCCGGCAGCACCGTGGGCAACACCACCATCGGCCAGCTGCTCAACGAGATCAACAACAACACCGACGAGCTGGGCGGCGGCACGGCCAACATCAGTAACGACGGCCGCCGGGACGGCGCCCCGCTCGGCGGCATCACCAACCCGGAGCAAGGGGCGGGCTACCTGGCGGACATCTTCGCCGCCACGACGGGCGATTTGTTCGTCTTCACCAGCACGGCAGACCTGACGGTCTCGATCACGGTGACGCAGGTGCCCGAGCCCGCGGCCGGCGTGCTGCTGGCGGCGAGCGCCGGGTGCTTGGCCATCCGCCGGCGTAGGTAGATCACCCGCCGGCGTAGGTAGAAAGCAGCCGCCGCAGCAAGGCTCGCGGCCGGCCGACAACGCCTCTGCCGCTCATGAAGGACGCACGCGTGGCGGGACACCCCGTGGACAGCCCGAAGCCCACCAGGGCCCGCCCCGCTGCGCCCGCGCGTAGCATGAAGCGGGATGCCCAGTACCGCCGCGTCTGGCGGTGGCACCTGTACGCGGGCGTGCTGGTGGCCCCGGTGCTGGTGATCGTCGCGCTGACGGGCCTGGGCTACATCTTCAAGCACGACGTCAACGCGTGGCTGCACGCCGACGTGCTGTTTACCGACGCCCCAAGCGTCGCGTCGCAAGACGACGAACTACCGCTCACCTTGCTGGTCGCCGCCGCCGAGGCGTCCAAGGGCTCGGGCTGGCGGGCCAGCGGCGTGCGTGTCGAGGCAGACCCGACGCGCCGCTTCGCCATCTCGCTGCGGGGCCCGGAGCGGGCGCGCGAGCGGCTGTACGTCGACCAGTACACCGGCCGGGTGGTCGGCCCGCTGCCGGGGGACGCCGTCTTCCCCGTGCTGCTCAAGCTGCACCGCTCGCTCTTCGCCGGCAAGGTGGGCCGCCTGCTCACAGAGATGACCGCCAGCTGGGCGGTGCTGCTGGCCCTCTCGGGCGTCTACCTGTGGTGGCCGCGTGGCGAGGGCCGCCTGGGCGCCGCCTTGTTCAAGCGGTTTACGTTCGCCGGCTTCGATGGCCTGAAGCGGAGCTCGCTGCTCGAAGCGCACGGCGTGGTGGGCCTGTGGGCGGCGCCGCTGGTGGTGGTGATCGCCGTGACCGGGTTGTTCTACAGCCCGTACTGGGGCAAAGGCTTCTCGACGCTCCGCGAGTGGACCGGCTCGCGGGAGCTGCTGCCCGACCTGCCGGAGACCGCCTCCACGGCCACGCCCGCCTCCGATTTCTGGCAGGCCACGCTGCGGCTGGCCCGGGAGCGGGCGCCCGGCTGCGACCACACGATCCGGGGCCCCGGCAAGCCGGGCAAGCCGGTCCGTGTGTTCTCGGCCGGCGAGGTCGGCCCGTCCGTCAGCCACGTCATGGCTATCGACCCGGCGGGCCCACGCGTGCTGGCCGCGCGGCGCTTCTCGGAGCTGCCGCTGCTGGCCCAGTGGTCGATGCTGAACTACCGGCTGCACACGGGCGAGGTGCTTGGCACGGCCAGCAAGCTGGTCTACGCGGCGGTGATGATCGGCCTGGCCGGCTTGCCAGTGACGGGCGTCTGGATGTGGCACAAGCGGCGCCCGCCCGGCCGGACCGGCGTGCCGAAACGCGCGAACAAGTCCATGCCAAAGTGGATGGCCGCGGTTGCCCTGGCCGGCGCCTGCCTGCTGCCGGTGGCCGGCGTGAGCATCGCGGCGGTCGCCGCGTTCGACCTGCTGATCGGCCGCCGGCTGCTGCCGTAGCGGCCGGGCCGCCGGGCGGTGGGCAGCGACGGCCAAGCAAATGGGTTGCCCGCTGTAGCCAACAGCCGCTGTAGCCAGCAAAAAAGCCGCCCCGGCGCACTGCGCGCCGGGGCGGCTTGAGCTTGCTAGCCTCGCGTGGGGCGCCGCGCTAGAAGTTGTAGCCCCACTCCAGGCGGACCAGGTCGCTGTACCAGCGGTCGCTGGTCCAGTTGTGGCCGTAGCCGACGTACACCGTCTGGTTCTTGCCGTTCCAGCGGATGCCGTACTTGCCGTTGATAATGGTGTCGCCCACGGCGTCGACCGCTTCTTGCGTGCCGGTCAGCGGCGTGGTAAAGCCGTCCAGGACGGTCCAGCCCACCAGCTCGACGATGCCGGTAAACTTGCAGGGCTCGCTGCGGGTGCCCAGGTCGACCAGCTCCACGCCGGCGCCGATGCCGTACCGCAGCAGGTTGCCGTCCAGGCTGATGAGCGTGTCGCTCACGCCGTTGAGCGTCACGTTGGCGGTGCCGGCGTCGAGCGTCTGCCAGTCGTTCAGCTCGCCGAAGATGGTGACGATGTCGCTGATCTTGCGGTCGAAGATAAAGCCGACGTCGATCGACGCGTGGCCGACGCCCAGAGCGCGGCTGGCCTCGCCCGTCGGCGCCCACACGCGGAGCTGCGTGGTGAGGTGGCGGTCGACCTCGTCGACCAGCCCCCAGCGGAAGCCGGCCGTGATGTCGCCGGCGCCCTGCTGCACGTCGATGCCGTCGATGGTCAGGCCGTCGACAAAGCGGATGGGCACCTCCAAGAACGCCGAGAGCCGCTCGTAGAACGCGTACTCGGTGTAGATGCTGATCTGGCGGATGTCGATCTCTTGGTCCGAGATCGAGCCGCCCAGCTCATCCGGGCCCTCGCCGCCGAGGTTGCCGATGGTGGGGTACAAGAACTCGGCCCGCGTCGGCGCGTTGGCGCCGGCGGCGTCGTCGTAGCGGATGCGGATACGGGTGCCGACCGGCGCCAGGTCGATGTACCCGGGCGCGACGGCCAGGGCCAGCGGCGCGGCTGCCGCGGAGCCCGCCCCGCCGGTGAACGGGCCCGTGGGGAAGAAGTCGTCGTCCGAGGCGAACGAATCCACCGAGGGCGCCGGGGCGATGTCGGCCGGGGCGGCCGGCGCCGGCGGGGCGTCGGCCGCTGACGGGGCCGCCGGGGCCGGCACGCCCGGCATCGGAGCGGCCGGCGTCGGCACGCCGGTGTCCGCCGGCGAGGGCTGCGGCATCACCGCCGGCCCGGGCGGGCAGGCGTACGTCGGCGGGCACGGGCAGCACGGGTCGTACCCCGTTTGGCTGATCGCCCCGCTGCCCTGCAGCGTGGTGTCGCGGAAGATCTCGGCGATGTCGCCGGACTGCGTGTAGAGCGTCGCCACGTCTTCGCCCACCGTCGGGGCCGCGGGCATGGCGATCGCCGCGGTGAGCACAGCGGCCCGCAGGCCTGGGATACGCATGACCACGATAGAGCTCCTCCAGTGAGCGGGGGCCGGGCCGGCGGCGGGGGACGCAGGCGGGCGCGGTGGGAAGGTCGTTGGCAAGGCGGAGTCCCCCGTCCGTGGGGGCAGAGCCGCCATGACAGGCGCCGGCGGTACTCCCGGTGCGGGAGCGCCAGCCGTGGCCCGGTGTACAGAGGGATCGAGCGCCAGCACCGGGAACTTCAAACCCGCGAGACCAGAGCGGGCAACCGCCTCAGGCGGCAGCCTTTGCCTCATCGCCACGACCGGTGGAGTCGGCCGGTTTTGCCGGCCGCTGGCTGCCGCCCAGTAGCGCCAGCAGCGCTGCCGCCAGCGCCGTGGCCGCGGGCTCGGGCACGCCGGCGGGGGCGGCTGAGGCCGTGGCGGCCGCGTTCCGCCAGGCAGCGTAGTCGG
>JBCCQL010000154.1:0-7197 GCA_039024355.1 Planctomycetota bacterium | reverse complement strand
TCTCCCGCGGGTCGATCGCCTCGTTCATCGAGGCCCTTTCGCCCCGCGACCGGGTCGAGCTGATGACGTTCAACCAATCGCCCACCACGCTGTTCGGGCAGCTGCGGCCCGCCACGCCGGAGACGCTGGCCGAGGCCACGGCGTTCCTCGCCTCGCAGCGGGCCCGCGGCGGCACCGTGCTGCGGCACGCCCTGCAGGCCGCCTACCAGTACGCCACGCCGGACCGGCCGCTGAACGTGGTGCTGATGTCCGACGGCATGACCGAGCAGTGGGGCCAGCACGAACTGCTGCAGCTGCTCCGCCAGCGGCCGGCAAACGCCACGGTGTTCACCGTGGGCGTCGGCAATGAAGTGAACCGGCCGCTGCTGGAGCAGCTGGCGGAGGACGCGGGCGGCGTCGCCGCGTTTCTGTCCGAAGGGGACGACCTTGCCCGCCAAGCGGCCGCCTTCCGGCGGAAGCTCACCCGCCCCGCGGCCACCGGCCTGCGGCTCGAGGTCGCCGGCGTCACCGCCTACGACACCACGCCCGCCGAGCTGCCCAGCCTTTATCACGGCAAGCCGGTGCGGGTCTACGGCCGCTACCGGGGCGACGGCCCGTTCGACATCCGGCTGAAAGCCGAAGTGCTGGGCGCCCCATACGCCCAGTCTGCCGTCCTCCCGCCGAGCGGCGAAGACAACTCCGAGATCGAGCGGATGTGGGCGCAGCAAAAGATCGAGTCGCTCCTCAAAGCGGCCGACCGCGCCGGCGACCGCAGCGTGGTGCGGCCGCAGGTGGTGAGCCTGGCCGAGGCGTACTCGATCATCACCGAGTACACGTCGTTCATCGTGCTCGAGAACGACCAGGAGTACCGCCGCTGGAAGATCGATCGCAAGAACGCCACGCGGCTCGACCGCGACCATAAGAGCCGCGAATCGCTCGAGCGGCGGCTGGAGGAGCTACGCGAGCAGAGCCTGGCGCAGCTCGGCCCACAGCCCGCGGACGAGCAGGGCGAGCAGCCGGCGCCGGCGCCCATGGTCAAGATCAGCGGCGATCACACGGCCGCCGAGGCGCCCGAACCGGGCACGGCGCTGTTGCTGCTGCTGGGCCTCGGCCCGCTGCTGCTGGGCCGCCGGCGGCGACGCTGAGAGCTTGCGAGCGAAACCTCGGGCGTTTGCGACGATGTCTGCGAAATCGGTTGTGCAACGCCGATCGCACGCCCCGACTTTCGGTTTTGTTCCTCACCGCGAAGCGTCCTGGCCTTCGGCCACGCGTGAGGTGGCGCCGTGGCGTCGGCGGAGGTCCTCGCTGGCGGGTCCCCGCTGCGGATCGGTGCCGCATTTCTCGCAGCTAGAGGTTTCGGTCCGCGTGGTTGCTGGGGGTCCGCTGGGCAGGGCAATTTCTTGTTCGGCGCGAGCGTCCTCCTTGCACTATCATTCGGGTCGCGTGCCGGGAACGGGCTCGGCCCGTCGGCGGTCTACTCGCTTGCTCAACACAAACGCTGGAATGGGGTCGGTATGACGATTCTTGCCAAGGGGTACTCGCTTCGGTTCCTCACCGCGTGGGCGGTGCTGCTTTCGCCCTTGGCGGCCGCCCAAGCGCAGACGCCGTCCGCCCCAGCCTCTCCGGCGCCGGCGGGAGCCGATTACCTGACGCCGGCGTCGGTGGCGGTCGTCTCCCTGAAGCCGGGGCAGGTGCTCACGAACCCGGCGCTGGCGATGCTGCCGGTGGAAGTGGCAGAAGCGGCGGGCGAAAAGTTCCTGGGGATGAAGGCGACCGACATCCGCCGCGTCGTAGCCGTGGGTGAGGCGCCGATGGGGATGGTCATGTTCTACGCCGTGGCGATAGAAGACGAGAAGCCATGGGAGCTGTCGCGGCTGGCGCCCGAGTTGGTTGGGCACACCGAAGCGGGCGAGATCGCCGGCCGCGATGCGTTGGTGAGCCGCGAGCCGACGCTGCCTTCGATGGTGGTGGTTGATGACACGACGCTGATGGTTGGCACGCAGCCGATGATCGAGAAGCTGCTGAGCGCCGGCGGCGGCCAAGCTGCAGGCGCCCCAGCTGCGGACGGGGGCACGCTGGCGACGCTCGCCGCCGCCCACACCGACGACGACCTCTACGCCGCGGTCGACCTAGAGAAGCTGCGGCCGCTGATTCAGTTCGGGCTCATGCAGGGGCGGAAAGAGGTTCCGCCGGAGTTCCAGAAGTTCCTCGACATCCCGACGATGCTCGACTCGGTGGAGCTGTCGCTGACGCTCGACGGCAGCCGTTCTTCGTCGCTGGTCGCCCACACCAGCGGCCCGGTCGCGGCAAGCAGAGTAGAGCGGCTGATCGACGAGGGTGTCGATGTTCTGCGTGCACAGATGACCGAGGGCATGGAGCAGAACCTGGAGCAGCTGCGGGCGAGCGACGACCCCGTCGAGCGGGCGATGGCCGCGTACGCCGACCGCATGTCGGGCGGCTATCTGGACTTGTTCACGCCGAAGCGCGTGGACGAGAGCTTCGTGTTGTTCGACACCGGCGTGGGGCAGGGCGCCCAGATGTCGCAGGTGGCGATCATCGGTGTGGTGGTTGCGCTGCTGCTACCGGCGGTGCAGGCGGCGCGCGAGGCGGCGCGGCGCACCCAGTCGATGAACAACATCAAGCAGCTCATGCTGGCGATGCTGAATTACGAAGCGGCTCGACGAGAATTGCCTGCGCAGGCGATCTGCGACGCGGAGGGCAAGCCGCTGCTGAGCTGGCGTGTTGCGATCCTGCCGTACATCGAAGAGCAAGCTCTGTACGAGCAGTTCCACCTCGACGAGCCGTGGGACAGCGAGCACAACCGGAAGTTGATCCCGCTGATGCCGGCCGTCTATCGCGACCCCAGCTCGCCGCTGCCGCTCGACAGCGGCAAGAGTTCGTACGCGGGCGTCAGCGGCGAGCGTTACTTGATGACCGGCGCCGCGAAGGGCAGGCGCTTCCGCGAGATCACTGACGGCACGTCGCGTTCCATCGCCGTCGTCGAAGTGAGCGACGACTCGTCGCCGATCTGGACCCAGCCCGTCGATTGGTCGCCGGCGGCGGCAAATCCCACGGCCGGCTTGGGCGATCGCCACCCGGGCGGATTCCTGGTGGGCTTCTGCGACGGGTACGTCAGATTCATCGACCTGTCAATCGACGCAGAGACGTTTAAGAAGCTGCTGACGGTTAATGGCCGCGAGGTCATCAACAACGATGACTACTGACCCGACGCGCGTAGCGTGCGTCGGCGGCAGCATCACGTTCGGCCTGGGGCTCGAAGACCGGCGGCGCGATTGCTACCCGGCGGTGCTGCAGCGGCTGATGGGGCCGGGCTACCTGGTGCGGAACTTCGGCTACAGCGGCGCCGCCGCCGGCCGCGGGGCGAACGAGCCGTACTGGCAGACGCCGTCATTCACCGCGGCCTGCCGGTTTACGCCCGGCGTGGTGCTGCTGGCCCTGGGCACCAACGACGCCCAGCACGCCAACCTGCCGGTGCTAGACGACTTCGCCGACGAGTACCTGGCGTTGATCGCCCACTTCCAGGCGTTGCCCACGGCGCCGGCGGTCATCGCCGTGTCGCCGCCGCCGGTGTTTGAGCCGCTGCCAGAGATCGACATCCCGTCGCTCGACGCGGTGGTGCGGCTGGCGGTGCTGCAGGTGGCCTCGTCGGCCGGGCTGCGGGTGGTCGACGCGTACACGCCGCTGGTGGCGCGGCCGGACCTCTTCCCGGACAACCTGCACCCAAACGCCGCCGGCGCCCAGATCTTGGCCGAGGCGGCCGCCGAAGCCTTGCGCGCCCAGGCGGGCCAGTAGCCCAGCACGCCCGGCAGCGGCCACCAGCACCGCAGAGAACGGTCAACGCGGCGTCAGCGGCGGCGCCCGCTTGCTTGGCCCGTTGCCGGCGGGCAGCCCGGGCGTGATAATCCGCCCTCGCCCAACAAAGCCCGAGCCGAAGCTCGTTCGGCCTTGCCCGTTCGCTCTCAACGCTACGCATCAACCCCGCGGATAAACCATGCCACTGCTCGTCGTCGGTTCCGTCGCCATAGACAACGTCGAAACCCCCGAAGGCGGCCGCCACGACAACCTGCTGGGCGGCTCTGCTACGCACTTCTCCTACGCCGCGAGCTTCTTCACGCCCGTCCGCCTGGTGGGCGTCGTGGGCGAAGACTGGCCGGACGAGCACACCCGGCTGCTCCAGCAACGCGGCATCGATACCTCGGGGCTGCAGGTGGTCGAAGGCGGCAAGACCTTCACCTGGACCGGCCGCTACCTGCCCAACATGAACGACCGCGAGACGCTGGACGTGCAGCTAAACGTCTTCGGCGAGTTCAACCCGCAGCTGCCGGCCGCGTACACCGACGCCCAGTACGTCTTCCTGGCCAACGGCGTGCCGGCGGTGCAGCAGAAGGTGCTCGACCAGGCGCCCGGCCGGCGGATGGCCGTCGCGGACACCATGGACCTGTGGATCGACACCCAGCGCGAAGACCTCGACAAGCTCATGCAGCAGCTGGACGGCCTGGTGCTGAACGACGCCGAGGCCAAGCAGCTCACCGGCACGTCGAACCTGGCCCTCGCCGGCCACAAGGTCCGCGAGATGGGCCCCAAGTTCGTCATCATCAAGAAGGGCGAGCACGGCGCCATGTTCTTCAGCGAGGACGAAACGTACGTCCTGCCCGCGTTCCCGACCGAGAAGGTGATCGACCCCACCGGCGCGGGCGACAGCTTCGCCGGCGGCATGATGGGCTACCTGGCCGAGCAGAAGAACGGCTTCACGCCCGCCGAGGTTAAGACCGCCATGGCCTACGGCACGCTGACCGCCAGCTTCAACGTCGAGGGCTTCGGCCTGTCGCGGATGAAGGAGATCACCCGCGACGACATCGAGCAACGCATGCACGCCTACCGCCGCATGCTGACCTTCTGACCCGCCCAGCGCACGCGGGCGGCCGGCCACACACGCAACCCATCACGCGCGGAAGATAAAGCCGAAGTCGACGCAGAACGGCCCCAAGTCCGACGCGTAGACCAGCCGCAGCGGCTGGCTCGCCTTTGGGAAGTCGATCTGCTGATCACACCCGTGCAGCACCTGCGGCAGGCCGATGTTCAGGCCGATGTCGAGCTTGCTCTTGGTGCTGCCCGCCACGATGTTTACCAGCTCACCCATCGCGTCTAGCACGTCGGGGCCGACCGCCTGGGCGTTGATGTCCAGCAGCCGGTTGCACAGGCGGATGGCGGTCTGCTCGGCGAAGCTGATGCCGATGGACCCTTTCGCCTCGCTGCTGATGCCGATCACGGCGGTCACGTCCAGCAACGCGGCGCCAAACGGACGGGGGCACAGCTGCTGACGATCCGCCCGGCTGCCCAGCATGGTCTCGAACGTCTCGCCGACGCCCGCGAGCAGCGGGTTGATCACCTTGGTAGTGATGCCCGCTTTCGACGCCGTGGTGAGTTGCTGCGTAGACATGGCAGAGCTTGGTCTGTGCGGAGTGGTCACGCCGCGTGCTTCGAATCCGCACACCGGGGCCGGCCTTATGGTGTAGGTCACTTCGCCCGCGCCTGCGGAGACTACGCACGACGGCGGCCGAAGACTGCGGGCAAACGCAACAACCACAGGCAGCAATCCACCAGAGCATGGCGAAGACCCGCACATTCGTTGCCATCGGCGTGACACCGGCGATCCGCGCCGCGGCCACCGGGCTGGTCGACCGCCTCGGCCGGCAGGCCGATGGCCTGATGTGGGTCGACGCCGCCAACCTTCACTACACGCTGCAATTTTTAGGCAATATCACCGACCAAGAAATCGCCGACGTCTGCCGGCTAGTCCAGGAAGCGGCCGACACGCACGACGCCTTCTCGCTCGAGGCGTGCGGCGTCGGGGCGTTCCCGTCCATCGATCGGCCACGCACGCTGTGGGTAGGCGCCGGCGAGGGGAGCGAACGGCTCGAGAGCCTGGCCGCTGAGGTGGAGTCCGCCCTGGCCGACCTCGGCTTCCGCGGCGAGAACCGCCGGTTCGTGCCGCACATGACGATTGGCAAGCTCGCCCGCGGACGCACAGCGCCGGCGAGCCTCGCCACGCTGCTGGGCGAGAACCAGGCGTTCAACGCCGGCACGATGGCCGTGCGTCACGCAACGGTCTACGCCAGCCAGCTCGCGCCGCAGGGGCCCGAGTACCACGTGCTGGCCCGCTGCCCGCTCGGCTGAGGACGCCAACGCCGGGTCGCCAGCACAACACGCGGGACCAGCCATCTCGCCTTCTAGGGGTGCCCGGCGCGGAGCGTTCCTCGCCAGCGGCCGGAAAAAATGTGCGGCGGGTTTGCGTGAACGCCCGAACACTTGTATAGTGGCCGCCCGTACACCACTCAGGCGCCCGCGTCGTCTCGCCGCCCCTACGCGGCTGGCTTGCAAGAACGGCAACCCTCTCCGATAAAGGACCCGGCAATGGTCGCAGCAGCAACGGCGAAGCCCACCACCGAGAAAAAGCCCGCGGCGAAGGCAAGCACCGGCATGGCCAAACGAGAAAAAGCAACCAAGGGCACGGCCAAAAAGGCCGCCAAAACCGCCAAGCCGGCCTCAGCCATCGAGTCGCTACTCGAGAACAGCGACGACCTCCGGCACACCGTCGCAGCGATCGAGAAGCAGTTCGGCGAAGGCGCCATCATGCCGCTGGGGTCCGAGTCGGACCGCCGCATCGCCGGCATCTCGACCACCAGCCTCTCGCTCGACATCGCGCTGGGCGGGCAGGGCATCCCCAAGGGCCGCATCATTGAGGTCTACGGCCCCGAGTCCAGCGGCAAGACGACGCTGGCCCTGCACGTGATCTCGCAGGCCCAGCGGGAGGGCGGCATCGCCGCGTTCATCGACGCCGAGCACGCCCTCGACCCCAGCTGGGCCAAGAAGCTGGGCGTCGACCTCGAGACGCTCTTGGTCAGCCAGCCCGGCCACGGCGAAGAGGCAATGCACATCTGCGAGATGCTGGTCAAGAGCAACGCGGTGGACATCATCGTCGTGGACTCCGTCGCCGCGCTGGTGCCCAAGAAGGAGCTGGACGGCGAGATCGGCGATTCGCACGTCGGCCTGCAGGCGCGGCTGATGAGCCAGACCATGCGGAAGCTCACCGGGGCGATCGCCAAGTCGAAGACCTCGGTCATCTTCATCAACCAGATCCGCGAGAAGATCGGCGTCATGTTCGGCAGCCCCGAGACGACGCCCGGCGGACGAGCC
>JBCCQL010000153.1:0-7243 GCA_039024355.1 Planctomycetota bacterium | reverse complement strand
GGTGGTTCCTGCCAGCGCTTGCCAGCCGGTGTTGTTTGGGGATGGGGGCGATGGCGGCCTCGTGGTGTGACGCGGCACGGGCGGTGGTGTAGTGCTCGCTCAGGACAGCCGGGCCAACGCAAGACGGAGCTGCGTGAACGCCCAACCGACCATCCCCCAATCTCCATCGCCTACGCCTGCAACACCACCCGCGGCACAGACCTATCCCGGCGCCAAGCCAACCCGCAACGCCATCCCCCAAATCCCCTCACATGTTGGTCAAATCGTCCTCGCTGCGGCTGCCGACGATCGCGTCGAGCGCTGAGCCTACGGCCGCCTTCTGCTCGGGCGTGTGGTCCTTACGCAGGTAGACGCGGCACGAGCGGTGGGCGACCGGCAGCTGGGCGAAGAGCTGGTCGTCGGTCAGCGGGTACACTTTGCCCGTGGCCGGGTTGTACTGGAAGTTCTGCCCCGCGGTGGCGGCCAGCGCGTCGGGCCGGTAGATGTGCCTCGGCAGGTCGATCTGCATGTCCATCGCCCGGTGCTCGGCCGGCAGCTCTTTGCGGAGCCGCGACTCAACCAGCTCGGCGTCGTTGAAGATGCTGGACTGCTCGGACTCGCCCTGCTTGAAGGTGAGGTTCCGCTCGTCCACGGCGATCCAGTCCACCTGCCGCTCAAGCAGCCGGTCCCAGCGGGCGCCGAGCTGGCGGCGGCGCTCCTCGCCCGACCGGCTCCACCGCGAGACGTCGATCAGCAGGCTCCACTCGGTGAAGCCGCGGTACTCGGCCAGGTGGTCCAGCGGGTTGCCGGGGAAGAGCAGGTCGCGGCTGTCGCGGAACAGGCCTTCGAGCGTCTTGTCGATCGCCCGCACCGTGCGGTGGAAGTAGACCGCGCGGAACAGCTCGCTCTTGGTCTGGATGAACTTGAGCAGGACGCCCGTCCCCTTCTGGTGGATGGTCAGCCCGCGGTCGCTAAAGAAGCTGTACCGCAGCAGCCGGTCCAGGTCGTACGCCCGCGTGCTGTAGCCGCTCATGTAGGCGTCGCGGAGGACGAAGTCCATGTTGTCCACCGTGTACAGCCCGCAGAACAGGCTCCGCAGCAGCACCAGCCACCGCGGGTGATCCGACGCGTCGTCCTTCTTCGGCCGCTGAATCAGGAACGCTACTTCGGCGGGGTCGAGCGCTTCGTCGTCGCGCATGCGGCTGCCGGGGCACTCGCGGACACCCCGCAGCAGGCCGCCGAGTTCGTGCCGGATGATGTGGGCGCCCAGCGTCTCGTGGTTGAGGCCGTAGTGCGGCTTCAGGTAGTGGGCGTCAAAGAAGTGGCCGAACGGCCCGTGGCCTACGTCGTGCAGCAGGGCCGCCAAGCGCGAGAGCACCTCGACGTAGCCGCGGCTGGGCAGCCCGCCCCGGCAGGCCTCGGCCAGGCTGTCGTACAGGCCGCCGACAACGCGGCTGGCCATGTGCATGGCGCCCACCACGTGCTGGAACCGCGTGTGCTCAGCCGAGGGGTAGACCCACCACGCGGTCTGCAGCTGGTGGATCTGCCGCATCCGCTGCACCCACGGGTGGTCCAGCACCTGGCGTTCCGAGGTCTCCCCGTCCGGCACAATCGACAAAAACGGGATGTACCCGTGCACAGGGCAGTGCAGCAGGCTCTCGCGGCTGAATTGCTTCATTGCCCCGCTATTGTGACGCGGCCCGCGGGCAGGGAGAAGGCCTGGCGGGCATGCCCACTGAGGCCGGCCGCTGGGCCGAATAAACCGCTGCGTCCTGGGCGAGCCCGTTTGACCGGCCCGCCCCGCAACCGACAATTGCGCAGGACGCGTCCTCACGCGTTGGCAGGTTCCGCCCTGCCCCGCCACCCGTTTACACAGCAGACCACTGTTTACCCCGCAGACCCCCGTTTACCCCGCAGACAACTGTGCCGATGCCACGCACGCCGCCCATCTTCGCCGCGCTGGCAGTCGCCGTGCTGGCCCACGCCGCCGCGGCGGCCACGGTGCAGCTGGACGACGGCCGCACGCTCACCGGCAAGATCATCAAAGTGGGCGGCGTCGCCGAGCGGCCCGGCGAGCAATCCACCGGCGGCGGCGAGGTGCGTGTCGAGTCCATCCTGGTGATCGACGACGGGCTGCGACGCACGTTCGTCTCGTCGCGCCGCGTGCGGGCGATCCTGGACGACGGCGGGCTGAAGCCCATCAAGATCCGCGTCTGGCAGAACGAGGCCAAGCGTGGCGCCGTGGTCGGCCGCGTCGGCCGGCAGGTGGGCGTCACGCCCTTCGACCAGTACGGCCGCCGGATCTACGAAGCCCAGGCGCCGGGCGGCACGCTGGCCGTTGTGCAGGGCATCACCGAGATCACGCCGGTCTACACCCGCGTGCGGGCCCTGTCGGCCGAGCCGCGGAACTACGTATGGGACATGCGTATCGCCACCAGCAGCATCCCGCGGCCGGTGCTGTCGCGGGTGCTGGCCAAGGTGGCGCCGCCGGGCGACGCCGAGGCCCGGCTGGAGGTGGTCCGCCTGTACCTGCAGAGCGAACGCTTCCGCGACGCGCGGCGGGAGCTTGAGGCCCTTGCCCGCGACTTCCCGGCGATGGACGACCTGCAGGACGACATCCGCCAGATCCGCCAGCTCAGCGCGCGGACCATCCTGGCCGAGATCGAGCGGCGGAGCGACGCCGGCCAGCACCGTCTTGTGCGGGCGTTGCTCGAAAACTTCCCGTCCGAAGAGGTGGCCGGCGCAACGCTCGAGCGCGTCCGCGAGATGCTCGAAGAGCTCGACACGTCACGCGCCCGGCAGGCGTTGGTGCGTGAGCGTCTGGAAGCGGCCGTAGCGGCCATCCGGGAGCCGGCCGCCCAGGCCGTCGCCCGCGAGGTGCAGGCCGAGATCGACGCCGAGCTGGGCGAGGCCACGCTGCCGCGCATGGCGGCGTTCTTGCAGCTGGCCGGCGGCGGGCTCTCGCCCGAGGGCGAAGCCGCGCTGGCCATCAGCGGCTGGCTGCTGGGCGGCAACAACGCGACCGACAACCTGGCGGTGGCGCTCTCACTCTTCGACGTGCGGGCGAAGGTACTGGCGTACCTGCGCGAAGAGTCGCGCCTCAAGCGTGCCGAGCTGCTGGTCGACCTGCGGGACATGGAGGGCGCCAGCGTCGAGCGGGTCGCCGACCTGCTGAAGCTGCTCAAGCCGCCGCTGCCGCTGCCCACGCCGCCCGCCCCGCCGGAACCCGCCGCCGCAGACGGGGCCAAACCGGCAGACAAGCCTCAGGCGCCCACGCCGGCGGGCTGCTACGAGATGACCGTGCCGGTCGGCGGCGAGCGCGGCACGGTCCGCTACCTGGTGCAGCTGCCGCCGGAGTACGACCCGCTGCGCAACTACCCGGCGGTTGTCACGCTGGCGGGCCTGGGCTACACGCCGCGGCAGCAGCTGGACTACTGGGCGGGCGCCCCCACCCAGCTAGAAGAGGGCAAGCCGCCCGTCCGGCGGGGCCAGGCCATGCGGCGGGGCTACATCACGATCGCCGTCGATTGGCAGCACGCCGGGCAGTTCGAGTACGAGTACACCGCCCCGGAGCACCAGGCGGTGCTGGCCTCGCTGCGGCACGCCATGCGGCGCCTGGCGATCGACGCCGACCGCGTCTTCCTCACCGGCCACGACATCGGCGGCGACGCCGCGTGGGACATCGGCGCCGCCCACCCCGACCTGTGGGCGGGCGTCGTGCCGATCCTGGCCCGGGCCGACCGCTACGTCGGCTGGTACTGGAAGAACGCCGAGTTCGTGCCCTGGTACTTCGTCGCCGGCGAGATGGACGGCGGCAAGACCGCCCACAACGCCCGCGAGCTCGACCGCTACCTCAAGCGCGTGCGCTACGACGCCACGCTGGCCGAGTTCCTGGGCCGCGGGCACGAGCCCTTCACCGACGAGATCCAGCGGCTGTTCGATTGGATGGGCCGCAAGCGGCGCCGGCCGGCGCCCGAAGAGGCGGACATGTACACCATGCGGCCCTGGGACAGCTTCTTCTGGTGGGCGGAGGTCCGCGGCCTGCTGGACAAGTCGATGGTGACGCCCGGCGCCTGGCCCCCGGCGCGCGGCGTCCGCGCCGCGCGCATCCAGCTCCGCAAGTACGCGGGCAACAAGCTGGGCCTGCGTGTCCGCGCCGGCGGGGCGACCGTCTGGCTCTCGCCCGACGTCGTAGACTTCGCCCAGCCGATCCGGGTGGAGCTCAACGGCTCGTCGATCATCGACCGCGACAACCCGGTGCAGCCCGAGCTGGGCGTGCTGCTAGAAGACGTCCGCACCCGCGGCGACCGCTTCCGCCCGTTCTGGGCGAAGGTCTCCTGGCCGTAGCTTCTTGGCGGGGCGGGGAAGATCACCACAGAGGACACGGAGACAGCCTCGCTGCCGCCCGCGTGGCGGCCGCCACCACTGGATTGTGGCCGAAGCCGTCCGTCTTCTCCACGCCTGCGTGGTTCACCCCGCGCCGCCGGCGTCACTGCCCCGCTTTGCTAAGCACCACGCCGGTGATGAACCAGCCGTCGGCGTCGGTGCGGATGGCGCGGGCCGCGGGGCCGAAGTACCGGCGGGCCAGCTCGAACGTCGGCAGCCGGCTGCCGTCGATGCGCTGCTTGCGGACAATGCCCTGCTCCTCGTCTTCCTTGGTGGTCAGCAGCTCGTTCAGCACACGGCCGAAGAACGTCTGCGACTGCGGCATCAGCCCGCGGCGGACCAGCTCGTAGCTGGGGCGGATGCTCTCGTCGGTGCGGAAGAACGCCCAGCTGCACCGCTCCGGCGACGCCAGCTGCTCTAGCTGCCGCATGGTGGCCTGGAAGTCCGGGCTGCCGGCGAGCGACTCCCGCGGGGCGACGCCGAACAGCACCTGCTCCAGGAACGCCACGTCCGACGCCACGATCAGCTGCCCGCGGTGCAGGCAGACCGCCGCGCGGCGGAGCACGCGGTCACGCCGCGGCCCGGCGTCGGAGTCGGCGCCGGTGTCGTCGATCGACGGCAGGTCGTCGTCCAGGCCGCCGTCGCCGCTGGTCAGGGTCTCCTCCTCCGGCACAATCTCCCAGTACGCGACGCCGTTCACCTCGCGCCGGGCGGCGCCGTCGTTCTCCATCAGCTTGTCGATGGGCGAGCGGAGCAGGTCCGGCTTGGCGACCTCGACGACAAACAAATACCGCTCGCAGTCGGGCGAGATCGGCATCGTGTAGTCGGTCATCATCGTGATGCGGCTGCCCAGGTGGGCGATCACCTCGTCGCGGATGTTGATCTCCGGTCCGTACGGGTCGATCTCGAAGCTCTCCATGGTCGAGCGGAACGAGCCCTCGTGCCCGCTCAACGCGTCGAACAGCGACTCGACGTTTTCAAAGGCGTTCTGGATGTCCAGGTTGGCGGTGCTGTAGGTGGCCGTCATCCGCGGCGCCCAGGCCTCGACGGGCATGTCCGCCCGGTTGGGCAGCTGGGCCATCCGCATGGCCAGCCGGTACTTTTCGCGGGCAGACCCGCCGGGGGCGTCGCCCTCGGGCGGCGCGTAGATGGCTGTGCGGTGCACGATGTCTTGCCGGGCGTCGACCGCCAGGCTGATGTGCCCGCCGACGCCGCGGATGGCGTCAAAGCCCTGCTCGCCCAGCACGGTGATCGTGTCCTTGCGGTCCGCCAGCCGGAGGCCCTCGACGAGCGTCCGCCGCGCGGCGTCCCACGCGAACGGGTCGACAAACCAACGCACGTCGGGCGCCAGGCCGCGAGACTCCGCCCGGCAGCGGCGCATCGTCTCGGCGTAGGGCTTGGCGTCGGCCAGGGCCGCGCCCACGTTGCCCGTCAGCCGGTCGATCATCTGCCGCGCCTGCTTCAGGCTGTCGACGGCCAGCACCGTGTCACCGCGGCGGCACACGGCCACGCGGCGGCCGGCCGGCAGCCGGCCTACCTTGGGCAGCCTGTACACGGCCAGCTGCACGCCGGCGTAGGTCTCGCTTGACTTCTCCGCGCCACGCTTGATGAGCTGCGCGTCGACCTTCGAGAGCAGCGCATCTGCCTGGGCCGCCTTGCCCGTGGCGTCGATCGTCACGGCAACGCTGGCCCGCTCCCCGGTCAGGTGGATCATAGCGACGCCCACCTCGCCGGCGGCGGCTGCGGTCACGTCGTCCAGCGTCATGCCGAGCCGCTGCTCGATGTTGCCGAACCGCTCGATAAGCTTGCCACGGATCTGATCGACAAACGGCCGCATCGACGCGTCGGCCGCCAGCATGCCGACCTGCGTCCGCCCCCACTTCGCCCGCAGGTCGTCGGGGTTCGCCACGCTAAAGAAAGCGGTGGTCGTCGCCGGCAGCAGGCGGTCAGCCGGCGGGCTCTCGGCGGCTGCCAGCCGTGGCGCCGCGGCGGCCAAGCACAGCGTGGCGGCAACCGCTAGTCGCCCGGCAAGCCGGCCCATCGCCCGATCAGCCAGCGGACCGGTGGTCAGCGCACCGGCGGTAGGCCCTGATGGGGGCCCGATTGTGTGGGTGCAGAAGGGGCGTGGCGTGCGTGCGTTCAAGGCAGAGCTCCGTGGGTATGAGGACGCGCAGGCGAACCCAAGGGCACACACGCCGCCCCTTCGTCGGCGCCGTCCTTGCGCCAGAGGGAGAGCATCCGCCGCGTGTGGCAGGATTGGGATGGGCCTGCTGCAGCCACGGTCGTCGGGTGGAAACGGGAGGGCGACCCTGGCCGGGCCCCGGACGCGCCGGCTAACGCGGCGTGGCGGGGTCTAACGGACAGATCGGAACGCCAACGCTCCACGGTTTCAAAATTGGTCGCCCGGCATCGCCGTTTGGCCAGGGCGTGTGACCTGTGCAAAGCCGACCGTTAGGACCAGCCCCCCAAGCGGCGCCAAGCCGCTGGTGGCAATCTGCGGAATATACCGCGGCGGGGGCGGAACTCCAACAAGCGGCCGCGGCAGCGATCTTGCCCCTGGTGCGTGTTGAGGCGACAATGCAGGCGTGCTACACAGCACCGCCAAAACGGCTTTCCACCCGCCGCGATCATGAAGTCTGCACGCACCCGCCGACGCTTCGCCGCTGCCGTCGCCGTGATGACGGCCATCGGCTCCGCGCTGCCTGCACCGCTGGTTGCAGGCGGTTGTGGCTGCGCGGCGCATGCGTCCGCCGGGCAGCCGAGCGGGGCCGGTGGCCCCGCGTGCTCGGCGTGCGCGGGCGATGCGGCCACAAAGCCGGCTCGCACCACCTGCTGCTGCAGCACCGGCCCGAGTTGCTGCTCGTCGGGTTGCTGCTCG
>JBCCQL010000152.1:0-7269 GCA_039024355.1 Planctomycetota bacterium | reverse complement strand
CGCGGACGGTCTCTGTTTTTGCGAGGTCGACCAGCACCAGGTCGGCGTCGTAGCCCTCGGCGATGCGGCCCTTGCCGACGATGTCCCACACGCGGGCCGGGGCGTCGCACATCCAATGGACGACCTGCGGCAGCGTCACCCGGCCGCGGTGCACCTCGTTGAGCATCAACGCCAGCGAGTTCTCCACCGCCGGCAGCCCGGAGGGCGAAGCGGGGTACGCCTGGCTTTTCTCCTCGCGGGTGTGGGGCGCGTGGTCCGTGGCGATCACCTGCACCAGCCCGTCGGCCAGCGCCTGCCACAGCCGCTGGTTGTCTTGCGGCGCCTTGAGCGACGGGTTCATCTGCACCAGCGTGCCCAGCCGGGCGTAGTCCGTGGTGTTGAAGAGCAGGTGGTGGGGGCACGCCTCGGCGGTGATCAGGCCAGCGTGGTCGGCCAGCAGCGTGGTCTCGTCGCCGGTCGAGACGTGCAGCACGTGGAACCGGTGGCGGTGCCGCTTGGCGAGGTCGATCGCCCGACGCGTGGCGATGAGGGCCGCCGCGTGGTCGCGGATGCGGGAGTGGTCCGCCACGTCTGCCGTTCCGGCCAGCCGCTCGGCGTTGGAACGGACGGTCGCTTCGTCCTCGCAGTGGGCGCAGATGGGCAGCGACGTCTCGGCGAAGATCCGCTCGAGCGCCGCCTGGTCGTCCACCAGCAGGTCGCCCGTGCTGGAGCCGATGAAGATCTTGATGCCCGGCGTGCGGTCCGCAGCCGCCAGCTCGGCGGCGTTGCCCGGCGTGGCGCCGATGTAGAAGCCGTAGTTGACGCGAGACTTCTTCGCCGCCAGGTCGAGCTTGGCGTAAACGAGCTCCCGCGTCGTGGCGTTGGGAACGGTGTTGGGCATTTCGAGGAACGTCGTTACCCCGCCCTTAGCGCACGCGCGGGTGGCGTGCTCGAGGTCCTCTTTGTGGGTCAGCCCCGGCTCGCGGAAGTGCACCTGGTCGTCCACCACGCCGGGCAGCAGGTGCAGGCCCGCGGCGTCGATGGTCTCGTCGGCCGGGGTCTGGCCGGCGGGGTCGATCGCCGCGATCCGCTCGCCGTCGATCAGCACGCCGACCCGCTCCACGCCGCTGGGCAGCACCACGTCTGCGTTTTTGATGAGCGTCTTCATGGCGTCACACCCGGAGTCTGTTGCCGGCCAAGTCTGTTACGCGGGCTGGTGGGAGAGCTCGGCCAGCCGCTGCAGCAAGCGGGCCCCGGCGCCCGAGTCGATGGCCGCGGCGGCCCGCTCGGCGGCGGGCTTGGGGCTTGATTCGAGGCCGGCGGCGATCAACGCGGCCGCGGCGTTCAGCACGGCAATGCCCCGCGCGGCGCCCGCCTCGCCGGCCAGAACGCGTCGGATCACCCCGGCGCTCTGCTCGGGCGTCTCGATCAGCAGGTCGGCCAGCGGGCCGGGCTCTAGGCCGAAGTCGCCGGGCTCCCACACGTACTCGCGCGTCGCGTCGGCGGTGACTTCGGTCACCTGCGTCGGCCCGGTGATCGAGACGTCGCCCAGGCCGTCGGCGCCAGAAACAACCAGCGTGCGGCGTGTGCCCAGCCGGGCGATGGCGCCGGCCAGCAGCGGACGCATCTCCGGCAGGCCGACGCCCAGCAGCTGGTGCTCGGCGCCGGCGGGGTTGGCCAGCGGGCCCAGCACGTTGAACAGCGTGCGGACGCCCAGCCGCTTGCGGATGGCGGCCACACGCTTCATAGCCGGGTGCATCAGCGGCGCATAGCAGAAGCACAGGCCGAGCTCCTCGAGGCACCGCTCGACCTGCGGCACGCCCGCTTCGATGTTGACGCCCAGCCGCGCGAGGACATCCGCCGAGCCGCTGCGGCTGGTGACGCTGCGGTTGCCGTGCTTGGCCACTGGCGCCCCCGCCGCCGCGGCGACGATGGCCGCCGTTGTGCTGACGTTAAACGTGCGGGACCCGCCGCCGCCGGTGCCGCAGGTATCCACCAAGCCGGCCCGCGTGGTCCGCAGCGGCGTCATGTGACTCCGCATTGCGGCCGCGGCGCCGGCCGCCTCGTCGGCGGTCTCGCCCTTGGCCGCCAGGCTCGTTAGCAGCTGTGCGATCTGCTCGTCGGGGCACCGGCCGGACATCACCGCGTCGATGGCGTGACGGCTCTCTGCGAGCGAAAGGTCTTCGCCGGCGGAGAGTTTTGCGAGGGTCGGCGTGAGCGGCATGCGAGGTTTTGCGTGGCGCGGCGACGCTTGCGGCGGCCGCCTGCGGTGTTGTCTGGCGCCGCCGGCGGAGAAACGCATTGCCCGGCGGCGGTGTGTGCGGGATAACCGTAGCAGCGTCGATCGTACTCTCCGCCCACGCGTCGCCCCAGCCCACGCCGCGGGGCGGCACTCATCCCTTGCGAGGCCTGCCAGCGAATGCCACGGAAAGTCGTTCTCGATATGGACCCGGGCATCGACGACGCGGTCGCCCTGTGCCTGGCGTTGGCGGAGCCCAAGCTGGAGGTGCTAGCCGTCACGGCCACCGGCGGAAACGTAGGGCCGGAGCAGGCGTCGCGGAACGTGCAGACGCTCATCGAGCAGCTCGACCCGCCGCGGCTGCCACGCGTGGGCTGCGCGGCGCCCAACCAGACGCTGCGGACCGACGCCCGGCACATGTACGGGGCCGACGGGCTGTGCGGCGTCAAGTTCCCCGTGGCGGAAACCATCAACCGGCGCCCGTCGCTCAAGGTCATGGGCGACGAGGTGCGGGCCGCCCCGGGCGAGGTGACGATCGTCGCCACCGGTCCGCTGAGCAACGTCGCGTCGCTGCTGCAGGCGGACCCGGACATCGCCACGCAGATCGGCCACCTCATCATCCTGGGCGGCGCCGACCGCACCAACGGCAACATCACCGCCGCGGCCGAGTTCAACATGTTCTGCGACCCGGAGTCCGCCCAGGCGGTGCTGCGTTCGCCCATCACCAAGACGATGATCCCGCTGGACGTCACCCAGCAGCTGGTGTTCGACCTCGACTTCCTCGAGCGGTTCCGCCACAGCACCACCCGCACCGGCGGGCTTCTGGAGCAGCTGCTGCCCGGCGCGTTCCGCTCGCACCGGCAGCGGCTGGGCATGGAGGGCATCTACCTGCACGACGTGGTGGCCGTGGTCGCCGCCATCCACCCGGAGCTGCTCACCACCGAGCGGCTGTACGGCGACATCGAGACCGGCGGCGAGCTGTCTGTCGGCGCGACGGTGTTCGACCGCCGCAAGCACCCCGACAACCGGCCGAACCTCGACCTGGCGATCGACATCGACACCGCGGCCGCCACGGACTGCATCCTGCGTGGCCTGGCCGCGGCCGAGTGACCCGCGCTGTCCCGGCGCCGCCCCGCCCGTCGCCTGCCGCCTGCCGCCTGCCGCACCACGCTTTCCGCCAACCCGCGAGCCGCCGCCCATGGGCCCGACTGTCCCGCTGTCGATGTACCGAGAGCTGCCGGAGGACGAGATGCGGCGCCGCGCGGAGGCCTTCCGGGAGATGATGCAGCGGCGCCGCAGCGTGCGGGAGTTTTCGGACCGCCCGGTGCCGATCGAGGTGGTGAACGACTGCCTGCTGGCCGCGGGCACGGCCCCCAGCGGCGCCAACCTGCAGCCGTGGCACTTTGTGGTGGTACGCGGGGCCGAAGTGAAGCGGCAGATACGCGTCGGCGCCGAAAAAGAAGAGCACGAGTTCTACACCCGCCGGGCGCCGGACGAGTGGCTCGACGCGCTGGCGCCCTTGGGCACCGACGAGCACAAGCCCTTCCTAGAAACGGCGCCCTGCCTGATCGTCATCTTCTTGCAGAAGCATGGCGTTAGTGACGGGGGCGAGAAACAAACGGCCTACTACCCGATGGAGTCCGTCGGCATCGCCACGGGCATGCTGATCACAGCGCTGCACCAGGCGGGCCTAGCGACGCTGACCCACACGCCCAGCCCGATGCGTTTCTTGAACGAGATCCTCCAGCGGCCCGCCAACGAGCGCCCCTTCCTGATCCTGGTGACCGGCTACCCGGCTGAGGGCGTCCGCGTGCCCCAGATCGAAAAGAAGGCGTTGAGCGAGATCGCCACGTACTGCTAACGGCCGCCCGGGAGCTTGGTTGTCGCCGTGCAAAGCCGCCGGCAACCATCAAGATGCCGACGTCCGGCACGCGGCCGATAGCCGCCGCGTCCCGGCCTGCGGCGGCGACTCCGCGGGCTCGGCTTCTCGTCATTTTTGCGGGAAATTTGTTGACGGGGCGTTCGGGCTCCCGCTACGTTTTGCTGGCGGCATCGCCCAGAGAATGCCGCCGACCCACCGCCAGAAGACCTCGCCGCAAGACCTCGACCCAGCGGGAGCGTCGATCCGCCACCTGGCGGCGACCCCCGCGACCCGCCGTCAAACCCGCCCCGAAGGAGAACGCTAACGATGACACGCCTTGCACTCGCGGCCGCCCTTGCGGCTGCCGCCTCGTCCGCCCCGGCAGCGATCATGACCAGCGTTGGCGACTCCGCAGGCTTCACCGCCGCGTTGCCGAGCCCGACGATCGAAGACTTCGAGGACGAGGCCCAGGGCGTGCTCGATCAAGGCGGCGTGCCGGTCCCGTTTGACGGCTTCAAGATCACCGCTAACGGGACTTCAACCTTCGCTGACGATTTCGAGATTGACGAGGACCCCGGCTCGCTGAGCCAGATCCTCGACCTCTTCCTCGACCCGGGAAACATCCCAACGTTCACGCTTACATTTGACAGCCCCATCCTGGCGTTTGGGGCCGACTTCACCTCGCCTGCAAGCGGCGGGGGCACCGTCATCGAGGTTGATGGGGAAGCCATCGACCTTGCCGCGTTGCCCGGCGTCGCCCCGGCATTGACGACGTTTGTGGGTTTCACGAGCGACACGCCCGTGAGCTCTCTGGTGCTTTCCAGCCCGACTCTCGAGTTTGTCTCGCTGGACAACATCGTGCTGCAAGCGGTCCCAGAGCCGGCTTCGTTCGGCTTGGTTGCAGCGGCGGCGCTGATCGGCGTGCGCGTCCGCCGCCGCTGAAGAAGGTGCTGCTGGACGCGTGGCGGACCCGGCGAACACCCGCGGCGCGTAGCGGCTACTTGCCCGAGAGCACGGGCTGCTGGCCGGCGATCTGCACCTGCATCTGCAGCGGCTCGCCCCCGCGGAAGATGACCATCTCGACACGCTTGCCGATCTCGGTCAGCTTGACGAGGCTGATCAGGTGCATGTCGTCCTCGACCCGCACGCCGCCGTAGGAGAGGATCACGTCGTTGGGCTGCAGCGCCGCACGCTCGGCGGGCGAGCCGGGCTCGACGCCCTTGATGCGCGTGCCAACCAACCGGGGCAGGCCGGCGGCCAGGGCGCGTTTGTCGTCGAACAAGCCGTCGAGCTTGACGCCCAAAAACCCACGCCGCACCCTGCCCGTGCGTGTCAGCTCCTCGGCGATGCGGGCGGCGATGTTGCCGGGGATCGAGAAGCCGATGCCCTCGTTGCCGCCCGATTCGCTGGCGATGGCCGTGTTGAGGCCGATCACTTCGCCCCGCATGTTGATCAGCGGGCCGCCGCTGTTGCCGGGGTTGATCGCGGCGTCGGTCTGCAAGAAGTTCTGGTAGCGGACCTCGCCGTCGCCCAGCTCTAGGTTGTACCGGCCCTTGGCGCTGATGATGCCCCGCGTGACGCTCTGGCTCAGGCCGAACGGGCTGCCGACGGCCAAGACCCACTCGCCGATCTCGACCGCGTCGCTGTCGCCCAGCCGGGCGGGCGTGAGGCCCGCGGCGTCGACGGCCAGCACGGCCACGTCGGTGTACGGGTCGTCCCAGACCCTGGTGGGCCGGATCACGCGGCCGTCGGCCAGCTGGATGCGGATGTAGGGCTCGCCCGAGTTCTTGATGACGTGCCGGTTGGTCAGCACGTAGTTGCGTGGCTGGCGGTCACGCGCGCCGTCGCCGCCGGCGAAGCTGACGATCACGCCAGAACCGGCTTCGTGGGCGTTGCTGCGGACGCGGTACTCGCTGACGGGCTGCGCCTCGATGTGCACCACCGACGGGGTCACCAGCTTCACCACCCGCTTGACGAGCCCCAGCAGCCGGTCCATCGATTCGACGTCGCGGGCCAGCTGCTCGAACTCACGCTGCCGCCGGTCGGCCGGCTGCGCCGCTACGCCCGCCTGCGGCCGGGCGACGTCTACCAAGGCCGGCGCCGGCTGGGCAAAGCTCTGGCTGTGCACGCCCACCGCACCGGCCGCAGCCGCCACGAGGTTCAACAACAACAGCCGCAGGCGCTGGGCGTGGGTTCTCGGCATGGTGAGCCTCAGCAAGGCGTGGCGGCGGCGGACGCGGCACGCGTCGATCGCCGGCCCGCAAAACACAGCAGGGGCGGCCCCGGCGGCCGCCCCTGCGAGTATACGGTCTGTGTCCCGCGATGCATCACGGCATTTCGAGGTCGCTCATCGACACGTCGGCCTCGGAGAAGCCGGTGTCCACGACACGCCCCCAGTCGGGGCTGCGGCGTGAGTCGAGCGTCCCATTCTCCGACGCCCGTTGGCACTCGATGCACATCGTGGCGTAGGGCAAGGCGTTGAGCCTCGCCATCGGGATCTTCCCGCCGCACACCTCGCACAGGCCGTACGTGCCCTGGCGGATGCTCTCGAGCGCCTGTTCGATGCGGCCGAGTTCGCGGCTCTCGGCCTCGGCGAGTTGGCTGCTGATCTCGTCCTGCGCGGCGTCCAGGGCGGCGTCGACGATGTCGCTGCCGCTCTGTTCGCGCAGCTGCGTCAGCAGGCTCAGGTCGCCGGCGAGCGCTTTGCGTAGGGCGTCCCGCCGGGTGACCAGCAGGTCGTGCATCTTTCGTATCGAGTCTTTGCGTGCCATGTTGCCTCCTCGTGTGTGCCTAGCTTCTCTGCCTACCGCTTTGGTTACTGCGACGGCCGCTTGGCAGCCCCGCCAAGCAGGCGGCGAGCGTCGTTGGCTGCCTGCGCTCCGAGTGTCTTCTCCGCCGAGGTCCGAGGGGATCGCCGCGTCATCACGGCGGGCCCGTCGGTTGCGCTCGTGTTTCATTCCGCCGTGAAAAACCTGGCTGGTGCTGTCTGGGGCCGCTGCGTCGCTCGCAGGCCCGTTCCACGGGCGGGCCGTTATTCGCTGCCTCGCATAGCTGCTTATTCCGCTTCACACCCCCGTGGTGTATTGCGGTAAGTCGCAGATCGTTAGGTTTGATATTTTGTCGCGCCGCCTGCACCGGGCCGCAGCTGTGCACCTCTGTGGCCAACTATAGTACGCAGCCGATTCCTGGG
>JBCCQL010000151.1:0-7280 GCA_039024355.1 Planctomycetota bacterium | reverse complement strand
CGACGTCGAGCCCAACTTCTGGCGGGCCCAGATCGACAACGAAAACGACACCAGCAACCCGGCCAACCTGCCGCGTGAGATGTTCGTCTGGCGCGACGCGCACATCGGCCGGCGGCTGGAGTCGAGGTCGCACGAGCAGGTCGCGCCCGGCCACGTGCGTGTGAGCGTTGCGATCCGCGTGCCGGTGTGGGACGCGGCGTACGCCAACATCTACGACGTCTACGGCAACGGCGACGTCGCCGTGACGGCCGCCATGCAGGGGCCCGACCAGCTGCCAGAGCTGATGCGGTTCGGCATGCGGATGCCGGTGGCGAATTGGATGGACCAGGCCGAGTGGTACGGCCGCGGCCCGCACGAGAGCTACGCGGACCGCAAGACCAGCGCCTTGGTGGGGCTGTACAAGTCGCCCGTCGCCGGGCTGCACTTCCCGTACTGCAAGCCCCAGGCCAACGGCAACCGCACCGACACCCGCTGGGTGGCCATCACCAACCGCCAGGGCCGCGGGCTGCTGATCTCTGGCGAGCCGACGCTCGAGTTTAGCGCCACGACCTACGACCCCCGCAAGCTGCTCTACGCCCGGCACGACTACGAGCTGGGCCGGCACTGGCACAACACCGTGCACATCGACGGCGTGCAGCGGGGCGTCGGCGGCGTGAACTCGTGGGGGCAGCAACCGCTGTCGCAGTACCGCCCCCGCCAGAGCAGCTACGCGTACCGCTACCGCTTGTCACCGCTGGTGGGCGGCGAAGACCTGGCAACCGTCGCGGCCCGCAAATATGAGTAGAGGGCCCAGCCGTTCGATGGCTCAGCCCGGCGAAGCCAACCCGTACGCCCCACCGCGGGCGCCGACCGAGGAGGCCGGCCCCGCGGGCAAGGGTATCGGCGACGATCTGGTCCGCCGTCTGATCGCAGGCGACGGGACCGAAGAGATCGCCGTCGCAGACGTGTCGGACAACCTCTTCTACGGAAAGAAGAACTGCCGGCGGCTAGAAGGGACGCTCGCTCAGCAGGCCGAAGCGGCGGGGCTGAGAACAGATGTCTACCAGGCAGTGTACTGGTGGTGCATTATGTCCGTTCCCGTCGTCCCGCGGGGCGTGTACGTCGTAATCGAAGTCGCTCAGAACGACTACGCGGCAGACTGTTACCGCGTGGCTCGTGTCGCTTGGGACGTGCAGCAGGTGCGTGTCCACGCCACGTTTGCGTGGGCATCCTTACTGATGCTCGTGTCGATCATCGGCTCTGCTTATGTCGCCATGACGCGGCGGTAGTTGCCATCTCGCGCGCGGGCTGCAAACCACACGCCCGGCGGCGGCGTGGCGCTTAGTGCCGGGAGCCGCCGTTGCTGGACGCCGCCTGCAGGCCGCCGCGGTTGATCGTGGCCTGCTGGGCAGACTCCGCCTTCTCGGCCGGGAAGTGCCTGTCGAGCGTCTCTAGCCGGTCTTCGGCGTCGGCGAGCAGGGCGAGCGCCTCCTCGCAGTTTTTCCAGAAGTCTTCGGTCGAGTGGTCGCCGATGCCGGCCGGGTGCTCCGACAGCAGCTCGAGGCTCAGCAGGGCCTTCTGCTTGTCGGTCTCGGCGGAGTTGCGGAGGAACGTAAAGATGCGTTGGTTCTTCATGGGTCTTTCCCTTCCGGGTTGGGCTTTTGGTGGGCGTCTGTGGGCCGCCTGGAGCGGCGGGTGGCGGTGGTGCGTGGGCTGGGGCGTTCGCAACGCACTCCCGCTGGAATCATCGGACGCCGCGGGCAAACGTCAACGGCGGAGCAGACAGCCCGCAGATTCTGGCCGTGAGACGACGTATCAAGACCGCCGGCCCGGCCGCGTAGTTCGCCGGGAAAAGCTGCCCGTAGGCGCCCGGCCCATGCGTTGAAGCCCCGCTTTTGCCGCCGCCGCAGGCAACGCAGAACACCGGCGCGTGAAAAAGCCGCCGTATCGGCCGGCGATCGGCGGCTTGTTGAGACGCGGTCTTTTTTCGGCTTTTTTCGTCGGCGGGCGGCCTAGGGCGGGGCGGCGCCCGGCGGCTTGGCTCAGCCGGCGGCGCCGTCAAAGGCGGCCCGCAGCGTGGCCAGGCTCTTGGGGATGGCGGTCTGCCACGACTCGTTGCCCTCGAACTCCAGCGACACATACCCGCCGTAGTTGTGCTTGGCCAGCATCCGGGCGATGCGTGGGTAGTCCAGGTCCAGCGTGTACCAGACGCCGCCGCCGTGGTAGGTCTTTGCCTGCACGAACACGGCGTGCGGCGCCATGACCTCCAGCCGGTCGTACGGGTCTTCCAGGAAGTTGCCCGTGTCCAGCGTGCACCGCAGCCAGGGCGAGTCGATCGCGTCGACGATCCGCAGGACGCCCTCGGGCGTGAGGCCCAGGCCCCAGTGGTTTTCTAGGCCGAGGGTGACGCCGCACTTCTCGGCGGCCGGGATGCACTTCTCCAGCGAGTCGATCACCCAGGCGAAGCCGTCGTCGTCGGTGTAGCCCTCCAGGCGTGGCTCGACGCCGCGGTTGGCCATCAGCTCGTCGAAGTTCTTGGAGGTGCCCCACCGCCCGGTGTTGACCCGCATGGTGGGGATGCCCAGCTGGTACGCCAGCTCGATCTGCCGGATGGTCTTGTCGACCTCGCTCTGCCGCTTCGCCGGGTCCGGGTAGACAAAGCCCTGGTGCGTGCTGAAGCCGCAGATGTCCAGCCCGTTGACGAAGGCCCGCTGCTTGAGCCGCTGCAGGTAGCCGGGCTCTTCGCTCTCCATCTGGTAGAGCAGGAACTCGATGCCGTCGAAGCCCATGCGGGCGGCCTCGTCGATGCACCGCTCGATCGACAGCTTCGAGTCTTCCTTGAACCGCCAGAACGAGTAGGTCGAGACGGCGATCGGGTTGCGACGCTTCACCGCGGGCGGGGCGCCGGCGGCCGCGGCGGGCTCTGTTGCCGCGGCCGTGCGGGGCGTGCCGGCCGTTGCGGCGGCGGTTCCGAGGGCGGCGCCCGCCAGGGCCCGCTTGGCGAAGCCGCGGCGGTCGAGCCGCCCACCCGCTGCGTCGTCAACTGCCGCTCCGTTTCGGCTTGTTGGGCGCTCGGCGCCGGGTTGGTGACAATCGGGGCTCGCATCCGGCATGGGTATACTCCAGGAAGCGGTTGCCGCAAGGCATCCGCCAGCCGCGGCAGACGCCCTGTGTTGTGTAACGGTACCGTGGCGCGGGATGGTGCTGGCTGCGCCGCGTCGTGACAGCTTGGCGACGAGCACGCTTGCCGCCAGCCGCGGCCGGTCGCCCGCCGCCGGCGTTAGCTCGCCGCCGGGTCTTTGCCGTCGACCCACGGCCCTTCCAGCTTCTGCCACGGCTCGGGGATGAGCTTGCTGCCCGTGTCGCCGGCGGCCCAGCCCGGGACGTGGCTCGGCTCGCCGCGGGCGGCGGAACGCTGCTCCCAGCCCTCGGCCCACGAGCCGTCCGCCCCGCTGATGGTCATGCTCTCTTTGTTGAAGCGGAAGACCTTGCCCTCGCGGTAGCTCTTGGCGCCGAGCTTCACGACCACCATGGCCGCGGCGCCCAGCTCCGGCGTGCAGTTCACCGCGTCCGGGTTGGCGGCGGCGGCCGCATCGGTGAAGTTCTTGAAGTGCACCAGCGAGGTGTCCTTCACGGCGCCCACCTCGACGCGTTCGTTCTTCAGCTCGCGGCGGTGGGTGACCTGCGGCCGCTCGGCCACGAAGTCGTAGCCCGAAAAGTCTTCGCCCGTGCCGAACACCACGGCGCCGTGGTGGCCGCGGATGGTCTGCTTGATGGGCGTGTTGCCGCTGCACATGGTGGCGGTCACGAGGCCCTGGACGCCCTCGTCGAAGTCCGCAACGACGGTCGCCACGTCCGGCACGTCGCGGCCGTCGTACTCCAGGAAGATGCCGCCGGCGCCCACCACGCGGGCCGGGAACCGCAGGCCGGTGGACAGCAGCATGGACGTCGTGCGGTGCACGAACAGGTCCGTAAACATGCCGGAGCCGAACTCCCAGTAGCAACGCCACTGGGCGAACTTCGCCCGGTCGAAGGGCATCTCCGGCGCCAGGCCCAGCTCGGTGCCCAGGAACATGTCCCAGTCGATGTTCGAGGGCGTCATGTCCTGCGACAGGCTGTAGTAACGCCACTGCCCCATGTCCGAGTTGCGGAAGAACTCGGTCTGGTACTGCATGATCTTGCCCAGCCCGCCGGAGTTGATCCGCTCATTCACGGCCTTCCACACCGGCAGCGAGGTGCTCTGCACGCCTACCTGCATGACCAGGCCGGAGTCCTTCCACGCCTGATTCACCGCGAGGGCTTCCTCCACGGTGTGCGTCATCGGCTTTTCGCAGTAGACGTGCTTGCCCGCCTTGAGGGCGTCGATGGTCTGCTTGGCGTGCCAGTGGTCGGGCGTGGAGATCACGACCGCGTCGATCGACGCGTCGTTGAGGATGTCGCGGTAGTCGCCCGTCTTCTTGGGCTCGGCGCCGACGGCCGACTTGACCTTGGCGGCGGTCTCGTCGCGGTAGCGGTTGAAGACGTCGCACACCGTGGCGATCTCAACCGTCTGGTCTTGGTTCTGCAGCGTGATGCCCGAGTCGATGTGCGCCTGGGCGCGGCCGCCGACGCCGATGTAGCCCAGCCGCAGCCGGCTGTTGGGGCCCGGCTTGGCGGGCGTGGCGCCCTCGGCCACGGCCGCGGCGGCCGACAGCGTGGCGGCCCCCGCCGCTGCGGTTTGCAGGAAACCTCGACGCGATACGTCCGCCTTGGGATCGGTCATGCGATAAGCCTCGGTGGGTTTGCCGAAGGGGTTTTGCGTGCGTTAGCGCGCCGGCGGCGGCTTGCACGCCTCGCCGCGCCCTGATTGGCTAGCTTAACCGATTCAGATCGCCGCTGCGGCAAATTCTGCCTCCCCGCCCGAGCGTTGCGGGGCGGATCGAACCGCCGCGGACAATCACGCCGCCCACCGACAACACTGCCCAGCGACAACGCCGCCAAGCAACTGATGGACGCCGCCACCGAATTCGACCTGCCGCGGTGCCGGCAGCTGGCACCGGTAGATCGCGTGACGTTTTTGCCGACGGTCGACTCGACCAACACCGCAGCGATCGCGCGGGCGGCGTGCGACGCCGCCGCCGGTGGGCCGCTGGGCAGCGAGCTGTTCTTGGCCGGGCGGCAGACGGCCGGCCGCGGGCGGGGCGGCAACGCCTGGTGGTCCGCCCCGGGGGCGCTTGCGTTCTCGCTGCTCTCGGCGCCGGTCGAGCTGTCACCGCAGCGGCTGCCGCTGATCTCCCTGGCGGTGGGCGCCGGTTTGTGTGTGGCCGTCGAGCGGCTCTTGCCTGGTGGGCAGAGCCCGCGAGACGCGGCGGGTTCGGCCCCCCGCCCTGCCCCGCGGCTGAAGTGGCCGAACGACGTTTACCTGGCCGGCAAGAAGGTGGCGGGCGTGCTCATCGAGGCCCCGCCGCAGCGGCCCACGCGGCTGGTGATTGGTGTCGGCATGAACGTCAACAACCGTGTGGCCGACGCCCCGCCCGACGTTCGCCGGCGAGCGGTCAGCCTGCGGGAAGCAGCAGCGGGCAGTGGGCCGCTCGATCTGACCGCGGCGTTGATCGCCTGCGCCTGTGCGATCGACGACGCCGTGCGTCGACTCCAGGCCGGCGACGCGCGGCTTGCCGGCGAGTGGCAGGAGCGGTCGCTGCTCACGGGCATGCGGGTGCGGGTGGAGCGGCCGGGCGCGGAAGGCCCGGTCGAGGGCGTCGCCGAGTCCATCGCCCCGGACGGCGCCCTGCTGGTCCGCACCGCCGCGGGCGTGCGGCCTTGCTACGCCGGCGTGGTAACGGAGTTCGCGGGCGGCGGCTAAACGCCCCGCCGGGCGCCGTCGTTGGGCGGCTTGCAGGGTGCCCGCCGAGCAAGCGATCTGCCCGGCCGAGGCCGCGGAGGCTACGCTATCGCACCGGCGGGCGCCCGGCGTTCGCCACGACGACGCAACCGGCCCCTCACCGAAGTACCGCCACCGATGAACGAACAACTCCGCGCCGCGGTGCTGAAGTACACGTCCGACCCGGCGTACAAAGCGGCCAAGCCACGCGTGATCGCCGAGCGCCTCGGCCTCGAAGGGGACGGCGTCGCGGACCTGAAAAAGGTGGTCAAAAAGCTGGTCAAGGCGGGCGAGCTCGAATACGGGCCCAACCACCTGGTGCTGCCCGTCGACCAAGACCACCCGTCCCGCGCGGGCGTGGCGCCGAAGGCAAAGCAGGACGCCCCCAACGGTGGCGGGCGGCGCCGCGGCGACGGCCGGTCTGTGACCGGCACGCTCCGCCGCGTAAGCTCCGGCGACGCCTACGTGCGGCCGGAGGGCACGCCCGCCTCGGCCGGCAAGGACCTGGACGTCTACGTCAGCAAACGCAACGCGGGCGACGCCGCCAGCGGCGACACGGTGCGGATCGCCCTGGGCAGCCGGCCCGGCCCCAAGGGCAAGCCTGAAGGGAAGCTGGTGGACGTCGTCGAGCGGGCGACCAACCAGTTCGTCGGCACCTACTTCGAGCAGGCGGGCATGGGACTGGTAGAGGTCGACGGCAAGCTGTTCAACGCGCCGATCTACGTGGGCGACCCCGGCGCCAAGGGCGCCACGGACGACGACAAAGTGGTGATGGAGATGGTCCGCTTCCCCTCGCACCAGCGCGACGGCGAGGGGGTGATCACCAGGATCCTCGGCCGCCGCGGCGAGCCGGGCGTCGACACCATGAGCATCAAGTGCGAGTTCGGCCTGCCGGGCGACTTCCCGGAGGACGTGATGCAGAGCGCCCGGGAGCAGGCGGCCGCGTTCGACGAGTCCATCCCCGAGGGCCGCCGAGACCTGACCGGCGAGACGGTCATCACGATCGACCCGCTGACGGCCCGCGACTTCGACGACGCCATCTCCCTCCGCCGGCTGCCGGGCGGTCACTGGGAGCTGGGCGTGCACATCGCCGATGTGTCGCACTTTGTGCCCGTGAAGACAGCGCTCGACCGCGAGGCGTACGACCGGGCGACCAGCGTCTACCTGCCGGACGAGGTCATCCCGATGCTGCCGGAGGTGATCTCGAACAACCTGGCCAGCCTGCAGCCGGACAAGGTGCGGTACGCGATGACCGCGCGGATCGAGTTCACGCCGGACGGGGCGCCGGTCGGCGCCGACGTGTTCAAGAGCGCGATCAAGAGCTGCCGGCGGTTCACGTACGAAGAAGTCGACGCGTACCTGGTAGAGAAGGGCTTGGTTCAAGCGGCCGCAGGTCGCGTTGATACCCCTCCCCCTCGGGGGGAGGGGCTAGGGGAGGGGG
>JBCCQL010000150.1:0-7297 GCA_039024355.1 Planctomycetota bacterium | reverse complement strand
TTCCAGGACACCGCGGGCGACGACTCCGTGACGTTCCGCCCGCAGGCGAACGACGCCTTCATGGCCGGCGGCGGCGTCTTCAGCTACGCCAGCGGGTTTGCGCGGCTCAACGCCTTCGCCACAGCCGGCGGGTACGACAGCGTCGAGTTCCTCGACACCGCGGGGAACGACACCGTCAACTTCCGCCCGCAGTCGAACGACGCGTTCATGGCCGCCCCGGAGGTGTTCAGCTACGCCTGGGGCTTCGAGCGGGTGAACGCCACGTCCTCGGCCGGCGGCTACGACAAGGTGGAGTTCTACGACACGGCCGGCAACGACCTGGTGACCTTCCGCCCGCAGGACGACGACGCCTTTATGAACGCGGCGGGCGTCTTCAGCTACGCCACGGGGTTCGACCGCGTGCACGCCCTGTCGGCCAACGGCGGGTACGACCGGGTGGAGTTCCTCGACACCACGGGCGACGACCACCTGATCTTCCGCCCCAGCCAGAACGACGCCTACATGACCGCCGCCGGCGTGTTCAGCTACGCCTGGGGGTTTGACCGCGTCCACGGCACGGCTAGCCTGGGCGGGTACGACCGGGTGGACTTCTACGACACCGCGGGCGACGACCACCTGACGTTCCGCCCCAGCGAGACCGACGCCTACATGTCCGCCGCCGGCGTGTTCAGCTACGCCCACGGCTTTGAGCGGGTGAACGGCTACGCCACGCTGGGCGGGTACGACCGGGTAGACTTCCTCGACACCGCGGGCGACGACCACCTGACCTTCCGCCCCGGCGAGAAGGACGCCTTCATGACCGCCGCCGGCGTGTTCAGCTACGCGTGGGGCTTCGAGCGGGCGAACGGCTTCTCTACGCTAGGCGGCGACGACCGCGTCGACTTCTACGACACCTCGGGCAACGACCGCTACACGGCCCGCGCCGCCGAGCGGGACGCCTTCATGTCCGGCGCCGGCTACTTCAACTACGCCCACGGGTTCAACCGCTTCGAGGGCTACAGCAGCTCCGGCGCCGACACGGCCGAGCTGTACGACTCGCTGGCCGACGACGTGCTGCAGGCCAGCGGCTCGACCGCCGAGCTCTCGGCCGAGGGCCGGCAGTACAAGGCCACCGACTTCGGCGCCGTGCGGGCGCACTCGGTGTCGGGCGGCAGCGACACCGCGACCGTCGGCGCCGTGGATTACGCCTTCGACGAGATCGGCGGCTGGTCTTGATCCGCCGCCGGCGCTGCCGGCCACGTGCCGATCAAGCGGCCAACGGGCGTGCGGGCCTCACCCGGTCGAGCACCGCCCGGACGATGGCCGGGGCGTCCATGCCGTACCGCTTCCGCAGGTAGCCCTGGCTGCCGACGACCGAAGAGAAACCCTCGCGGAGTCCGACGCGGTGGAAGAAGCCGGGCGCCACGCCCTGCTCCAGCAGCGTCTCGGCGACGGCGCCGCCCAGGCCGCCGTCGACGGTGTGCTCTTCGATGGTCACCACGCCGCCGGTCTCGTGGGCCGCGGCGGCAACGGCCCGGGTGTCCAGCGGCTTGAGCGTGTGCAGGCTCAGCACCCGGCAAGACACGCCGGAGCGGCACAGCTCGTCGGCCGCGGCGAGGGCTTCGCTGAGCACGCCGCCGGTGGCGATGAGCGTAGCGTCCCGCCCCTGGCGTACCGTGCGGGCGGCGCCCAGGCGGAAGGGCTCCTCGGGCGTGGCGCCCGCCGCGGCGCCCGCGCGGTCGAGCCGCAGGTAGCAGACGCCCGGCCGCTGGGCGATGGCGGCGGTCGCCTCGCCGGCCTCCCAGTCGTCGCCGGGCGAGACGACCGTCACGCTGGGCAGCGACCGCATGATGGCCAGGTCTTCGGTCGCGTGGTGCGACACGCCCAGCTGCCCGTAGCTCATGCCGGCGCCGACGCACACCACGTTCACGTTGCAGTCGTGGTACGCGGCGTCGTTGCGTATCTGCTCCAGGCACCGCATGAACACGAAGTTGGCGATCGAGTACGTGAAGACCACGTGCCCCTCGAGCGCCAGGCCCGTGGCAAGGCCGGTCATGTTCTGCTCCGCGACGCCCGCGTTGATGAACTGCCGCGGGAAGCGGCGCCGGTACTCGTCCAGGACGCCGAAGCCCAGGTCGCCCGTGATGAGCATCACGCGCGGGTCGTGCTCGGCGATCGTGCACAGCCGCTCGATGAATCGGTCCCTCATGCCGCGTCCTCCAGTTCCGCCAGGGCGGCGGCCAGCTCCTCGCCGCGGGCCGTGCGGTAGTGCCACAGCACGCTGCCCTCCATGAACGAGACGCCCTTGCCCTTGGTCGTGTGGGCGATGATGCACGTCGGCCTGCCCGGCGCCGCGGCCGAGGGGCTTAGCGCGTGGGCCAGCCGCGTGTGGTCGTGGCCGGGCGCCTCGACCACCGTCCAGCCGAACGCACGCCATTTGTCTGTGAACGGCTCTAGGCCCAGGGTCTCTTCCACCGGCGCCAGGCTCTGGATTTTGTTGTAGTCCACCACGGCCACTAGGTTGTCCAGCCGGTGGTGCGCGGCGTACAGGATGGCCTCCCAGTTGGAGCCCTCGTCGCACTCGCCGTCGCTGAGCAGGACGAACACCCGGTGGGCGTCGCCCCGCAGCTTGGCCGCCTGGGCCATGCCGGCCCCCACCGGCAGACCGTGCCCCAGCGAACCGGTCGAGAACTCCACGCCCGGCACGCCCTTGTGCGAGACGTGGCCGCTCAGGTCCGACCCGTCCTGGTAGTGCGTCCGCAGCTTGTCGGCAGCGAAGAAGCCGCACTCGGCCAGCGTGGCGTACACGGCCGCGCCGGCGTGGCCCTTGCTGAGGATGAAGCGGTCGCGGCCCGGCTTCTTTGGCTCGGCAGGGTCGACGTTCATCACCCGCCCGTAGAGCACCGCCAGGATGTCGGCGATGGACAACGCCGCGCCGATGTGCGAGCTGCCGCCGCGGCTGGTCATGTTCACCGCATGCCGGCGGACCCGCAGGGCGAGCCGTTCGGTGTCGCAAGGCGTGGCGCCGCTGTCGGCGGCGGATTCGGGCGGTGCTGGATCAGGCATGGCGGCGGCTTGGGCGGTGGGAACGGTACAGATTACGCGGCAGGGATCGACGTGGTGAAGCGGCGCGGGGCGCCCTGCCACAGCTACGCCGCTTGCCGGCAATCGCCCGCCGCGGCGCCGTAGTACGACGCCACGCTGTCGGCCACGTGCTGCACGTCGGCGTCGCAGAGCGACGGGTTGAGCGGCAGCAGCAGCATCCGCTCGAACAGGCGTTCGGTGTACGGCAGGCTCTCGGTGAAGCCCAGCTTCTCGAACTGGTGCACGCCCTTGCCGCCCCACTGGATCAGCGTGCCGACGCCGCACCGCTTCAGGTGGTCGCGCAGGCCGTCGCGGCCTTCGGCCTCGAGCTCGTAGTTCTGGAAGATGTCGAAGTGGTCCGGGTCGCTGCCGGGCGCGGGCGGCAGGGTCAGCGCGTCGACGCCCCGCAGCCCGGCGTCGTACATGCCGGCGATCTGCCGCCGGCGGG
Source organism: Planctomycetota bacterium (assembly GCA_039024355.1). Lineage (GTDB taxonomy): Bacteria > Planctomycetota > Planctomycetia > Pirellulales > Lacipirellulaceae > JBCCQL01. Next base: position 3,786 of record JBCCQL010000150.1, on the reverse strand, counting down.
CGACGTCTCGCTCGTACCGGTCCATCTTCAGGTTCAGGATGGCCGCCTGCAGGTTGTCCAGCCGCGAGTTCAGGCCCCAGGTCACCACCTCGCCCGCTGCGTCCCGGCCGTGGTCACGCAGCAGCATGACCTGCTCGTACACGGCGTCGTCGTTGGTGATCAGGCAGCCGCCATCGCCCAGGCAGCCCAGCGTCTTGGCGGGGTAGAAGCTGATGCAGCCGGCCAGGCCGAACGTGCCGGCGCAGCGGCCCTTGTACTTTGAGCCTAGCGCCTGGGCCGAGTCCTCGATGATTACCAGGCCGTGCCGCTGGGCGATCTCGTTCAGGGCGTCCATGTCGGCGGTGCGGCCGTTGAGCTGCGTGGGCATGATGGCCCGCGTGCGGGGCGTGACCGCCGCCTCCACTGCCGCGGGGCAGATCAGGTGGTCCGGCCCGCACTCGACGGGCACGGGCGTGGCGCCGGCAAAGTGGGCGGCGGCGGGCGTCGCCACCATCGTGTGCGAGGCGAAGATCACCTCGTCGCCCGGCCCGATGCCCGCGGCCCTCACCGCAAAGTGCAGCGCGTCGGTCGCGTTGGCCATGCCCACCACGTGCTTGGCCCCGACGTACTCGGCGACACGCCGCTCAAACGCCGCCAGGTCCTTCTGCATGATGAAGGCCCCGCGGCCGCCGACGTCGGCAACCAGCCGCAGGATTGCCTGCTCGTCCTCGGCGTACACCGACGGGTAGTTGAAGAACGGCACCGTACGCTGGGTGGCCGTGCTCGGAGTTCGATTCGCGTCCATGCGGGGGTTTCTCAGGCGGCGAGGCGGGTTGCGGTTTGCTCGGGCAGCGCGAGCACCTGCCGGCGTAGCTCCTCGAACGTGGGGCAGTCGGCCAGCTCCGGCGGCGAGACGCGTTTACCAGCTACCCGCAGCACCGTACAGGCGAGTATGCGCAGGTCCGTCCGCAGCGAGCAGCCATCCACGTACCGCTGCTGCAGCCGGATCTTCCACGGGCGGATAACGGCCTCGTACGCGGCGTCGGCGTCGGCGGCGCCGGCCAGCACGCCGCCCTCGTCAGAGTTCCAGATCGAGGCCCAGTCCGTGATGCCGGGCCGCAGCGTCATCACGCGGAGTTCTTCGGCCGAGTACCGCTGGACCTTGTCGACCACCTCCGGGCGGGGGCCGACGAGGCTCATCTCGCCCCGCAGCACGTTGATCAGCTGCGGCAGCTCGTCCAGCTTCAGCCGGCGGGCGAAGCGGCCGCTGCGGGTCACGCGTGGGTCGTCGCCCGCCGTGGTAGGGCCGCCTACGCGGTCGGCGCCCGTCACCATCGAGCGGAACTTGAGCATGGCGAACGACCCGCCGCCCCGCGCCGCCCGCCGCCCGCGGTAGAGCACCGGGCCGCGGGAATCGAGCTTGATCCAGCACGCAAGCAGCAGCATGACGGGGGCGGCCGCCAGCAGGCCGGCGCCGGCCACTGAAAGGTCGAACAGGCGTTTTACCATCGGCGTCCTCGGTTGGTTTGGGCGCCGCTCACGCGGCGTGCGGGTACGGCTATCGGGCGTCGCTAGGCGGCCCGCTGAACGGCGGGCTCGGCCGCCGCGGCCGGGTACTCCAGGATGACCCGAGGCACACCGGTGGGCGTGACGAACTCTTGGGTGACGGCCGCCCCCAGCCGCTGGTGCAGCCGGATGACGCGGGGGTTGCTCTGATCGACCTCTGCCTGAATGGCGCCGGCGCCGGCCGCACGCAACGCGGCGATGGCGTGCTTCATCAGCTTGGGCCCGGCCTGTGCGGTCCGCCTGGCCGGGTCGACCGCCAGGAAGCTCACCTTGGCGCCGGCGGTGACCACGTAGCCCTCGCCGCTCGACTTGCCGCCCAAGCTCAACGCCCGCTTGACCAGTCCCGCCAGCAGCCACGGCCGGCGGCACAGCCCCGCCGCGGCGCCGAGGGCAAGCCGCGGCCGGGCGGCCTTCATGGCACGCATCATGGCCGACGAGTCGAGCGTGCCAAAGGCGAAGCCGATGACCGCGCCGCCCGACGCCCCGCCGGATGCCTCATCGGATGCCCGAGCGCAGACGGCCACCGTTGTCGGCTCCGCCAGCAACGCCGCGTAGTAGGCCCGGTGGAACGCCCCGCCGAGCCGCATCGTGAAGTTGTCCGGCAGCTCCGGCGCGCACGCCTGGGCGATGGCGGCCAGGCTGATGCTGTCGGCGGGTGTAGCGAGCTCGATCTTCATGGCAGTGGCTAAGCCGCAGCGGGACGAGTTGTTTGGGCGGGGCGAGTTGTTTGGGCGGGGCAGGGGCGGTGCGAAGCAGCGGGCCGGTGCGTGGCGGCGACGCGTTCCAGCAGGCCAGCGAACCGGTCGGCCAGGGCCGTCGCCTCGAAGCGATCTGCGAACAGGGCCGCGGCGTTCTTGCCGCACGCCTGCAAGCGGCCGCGGTCGCCGAGCAGCTCGGAGAGCCCGCCGTGCAGCGAAGCGGCGTCGCCCGCCCGGTAGTTCACGCCGCAGCGGTGGTCTTCGATCAGCCGGGCGAGCTCGCCGGGCAGGCTCGACACCACGGCCAGGCCGCCCGCCATGTACTCGAACGGCTTGTTCGGCAGGCTCTGCAGGGCCCCGGGGGCGTAGCTGGCCAGGCCGACGGCGGCGGTGGACATCAGCGTGGCGATGGTCGGCTGATCCACCCAGCCGAGGACCACCGTGTTGGCCAGGCCGGCTGCGCGCGCTCGTAGCCGCTGCTCGTCGCCACCGGCGCCGCACAGCACAAACTGCACGTCGCGGCGTCCGCGGGCCTCGAACCGCGTTGCGGCGTCGATCACCGTGGCCAGGTCGTAGCTCTTCTCGAACAGGCCGAAGTAGCAGCACAGCGTCTTGGCGGGGTCGACGCCTTGGCGCCGCAGCCAGGCGAGCCGCTCCTCCCTTGCCCGATCGTCCAGCGGCGCCGGGGCGTAGCCGATGGGGATCACGGCGTCGTGGTCGGTCGCGTCGCGTCGCGCGTGGTCGAGCGCCCAGCCGAGGTACCGCTGCGACACGGCGGTGACGGCCGCCGCCCCACGGCAGACGCGGCGGGCGGCGTGGCGGTAGGGCGTCAACGCGGCGTCGGCGGCCGGGCGTAGCCAGCGGGGCAGGGCGGTGCGTAGCACGTCGGGCCACAGGTCACGCACGTCGAGGACAAACGGCGCGTTGACCCGCCGCGCGTAGCGGAGGCCCGCGCCGCACCACTCCAGCGATGGGATGCCGGAGAGGATCACATCTGGCCGGTCGTGCTGCGGCACCAGCCGGGCGAAGCCTCGCGCCAGCCGCCGGTAGCACAGCAGCCTGGCAAGCGAGGCGTTGCGCGTGTAGCCGGCGGCGTGGACAAACTGCGTCTGGTAGCCCGGCGCCGGCGTCACCAGGCGGTCCGTGTCGAACCGCTGCCGCTTGCGGGCGTGGTTGAACGTGGGGGCCCACCGCAGCACCGTGTGGCCGCGTCGGGTGAGCGCCTCGGCGAGGTGCCCGTAGCGGAACCGGCGGGTGGCGCCGTCTACGGGCAGTTCTTCGCCGACGTGCAGCAGCCAGACGTTCACAGCGGGGGCGCCTTCCTTGGCGGTACAATCGGCGGCGGGCGGCGGACCGGGGTCGCCGGCGCTGGCGGAACAGGTCCATCTGCCCGCCGGCGGACGAGTGTAAAAGACGCCCGCCGGGTCGATCCACACCAGTTTGCCGCCGCCCGCAGCCGCCCGGTAAGCCCGCGGTTTTTTCACTCGGCCAGCGTGGCTACCGCCGCACGCGTGGCCGCCGGGTGGCGCCGCGGCGGCGGGCG
>JBCCQL010000149.1:0-7310 GCA_039024355.1 Planctomycetota bacterium | reverse complement strand
GCTATCTACGGGGGCCGGTCGCCGCCCGGTCCCCGCGTTTTGGGGGCGGTGCGGCGAATTTCGCGGGCTTCTAGCCCAGCACAGAGCCACGCCCGCGGCCGGCGGGCAAGTTTTTTTGCCGCCGGGCCCAAGAAGCCGCCGGGCGTGGCGAAATCCCCTGCAGAGACCACGCCGGACCGCCCGGCGCCGCTGCCACGGCAGGCAGGGCTGACCAACAACGCACACACGCGAACTTTTTCAGGCCGCCGCCCAGACCGCTGTTAGACCCCAGCCGCGTCGGCCCCACCCGTTTCGGAGGCACCAAAGCCATGATCAAGAAGACCCTGATCGCCACGTTGAGCGTCGCCCTGGCCGCCGGCATGCTGCTGGGCACCAACGCCATGAGCTACCTGAAGACCGGCTGGAGCCGCGTCTCCCACGCCGCGGAAGAGAGCGTGCCGGTCGAGTTCCAGATCGACCGCGCCCGGCAGATGGCGGCCGACCTGGCCCCGGAAGTCCGGCGTTCGATGCACGTGATCGCCAAGGAAGAGATCGAGGTCGAGCGGCTCGACGAGCAGATCGCCAAGGCCACGGCCAAGACCGACAAGAGCAAGAAGGAGATCCTCCGCCTGCAGTCGGACCTGTCAGACGGGCGGACGGTCTTCCGCTACGCGGGGCACAGCTACACCCGCGACGAGGTGAAGGAGGACCTGGGCCGCCGGTTCAACCGCTTCAAGGTCAACGACGAGACGCTCGAGCACCTGCGGAGCATGCGAGACGCCCGGGCCCGCAACCTGGACGCCGCGCGGCAGAAGCTCACCGCGATGGTCAGCGCCCAGAAGAAGCTAGAGACCGACATCGCCAACCTCGAGGCGAAGCGGAAGCTGGTGGAGGTGGCCCAGGCGTCGAGCGAGGTGATCTTTGACGACAGCCAGCTGGCGCAGACCAAGGAGCTGATCGCCGACATCCGCACGCGGCTAGACGTGGCGGCCAAGCTGGCCAACGCCGACGTGAACTTCCAGGCCGAGATCCCGCTAGACGCCGCCCAGAGCGAAGACGTCACGGAGCAAGTGGCGGCGTACTTCGAGCTGAGCACGCCAGAGATCGACGTCGAAGTGGCGACCGTGAGCTTCGCCCAGGAGTAACGGTCGGCGACGCGGCCCACCCCAGGCCCCAGGCGTGACCGGCCCGCCCCTCACCCAGGCGGGCCGGGAACGCCTGGCCTGGTTTGGTGGGCCAGTGTCTGGCGGGCCCGGTTTGTAAGGCCCACCGCTGCCGCGGTATCCTCGCCCGCAGGCGATGACCGGCGGCGCCAGAATCCTCTGACCCTCGCTGCTCTCATGTTCCAGTGGCGACTCAAACTACGCGAGGCGGGCCAGGCCCTGGCGGCCGGCCGGGTCGATGAGGCCCGGCGCCTGCTGGACGACGAGGCCCTCCGCGGCTTCTTGCCCGCCAAGCAGCTGGCCGGCCAGGTGGCCGAGCGGTACGCCGAGCGGGCCCGCGACCGGATCGCCCGCGGGGAGAGCACCGCCGCGATGGCCGACCTGGAGGCCGCCCAGCAGCTAGGCGCCGCGGACGCAACGGCCGACGCCGTGCGTAGCGAGTACGCCGCCGCAGCGGCCGGCCAGGCGCTGTTGCACCTTGCCGCGGGCGAGCCCGGCGCGGCCGCCGACCGCATAGACCGCGCCCACCGGCGGGGCGTGCAGAATCAGACGCTCCGCGGCATCCGCTCGGTCGCCGCCGCGTGGATCGAATCCAACCAGCACGCCGAGCGGGGCGACATGACCGCCGCCCAGACGCAGCTGAGCCGGGCCGCCCGCCTCGCAAAATCGCTGACCGCCCGAGAACTCACCGGCGAGGCGGCGGGCCATACGGCTGCCGCCGCCAATCAGGTCGGCAACGAGGTCGCCCGGCTGGGTACAATCGGCCTGGCGGAGACGCTCGACTCTGCGGCACAGGACCTCGCCCGCAGGGCCGAATCGCACCACGCAGAGCACGAGCGGCTGAACGCCGCGGTGGGCCGGCAGGCGTGGGACGAGGCGTTGACCGCCGTGGACGCGTGCCTGCGGCTGGCGCCGGCGGACGCCGTGGCCATCCGCTTGCGTCGGCGACTGTGGAAGCAGGTTGGCTTGGGGCTCACGCAGACGCACGCCGGCCGGCGTGGGCCTACGCCGCTGGCCCTGGGCGAGGGCCGCCGCCTCGCCCGGTCGCTCCGCGAGGCGGCCGCCGGACAAGCCCAACCCGCGGGCCCCAACCCACCCAACGACGCACGGCAGCCTACGAATCATCCCTCCGCCATGGCCCACAGCCCCAGCAGCGCCGCCCAACCCACCGACCGGCGGATGTTGTGGATTGACGCCGTGGGCGGATTCCTGGTTTGCCTGGACGACGAGGTAGTGCTGGGCCAGCCGGCGGGCGGCGATGCCCGTGCGGCCGGCAGGGCAGCGGGAGCGGCGGCCGTGCCCATCCTGGCCGATATCTCGCGGCGCCACGCCGTGCTCCGCCGCGAGGCGGGCGCCTACGTTCTGCAGCCGCTGGGCGAAGTGGCCGTCGACGGCGCCCCCATCACCGGGCCCACCGTCCTGGGCGATGAGAACCTGATCCAGCTGGGCGGCGGCCCCACGGCCGCGGGCGGCGTGAGGCTCCGCTTCACCCGGCCGCACGCGCTGAGCTCGACCGCGCGGCTGGTGGTCGAGAGCGGGCACCGCACGGCGCCGGCGGCCGACGCCATCCTGCTGATGGCCGACAGCTGCGTGCTGGGCCCGGGCGCCCACAGCCACGTCCGCTGCCCGGGGTGGCGGGACGACCTGATCTTGTTCCGCAAGCCAACCGGTGGCCGTGCCGAGCTGCACTGCCAGAGCAGCGCGCCGCTGACGGTCGATGGCGCCGACGCCCACGGCCCGACAAAAATATCCGACGGTTCTCGTGTCGAGGGGGAAGATTTCACGCTGTGCGTCGAATCCGCTTAGAGCAGACCGACGAAAACCCAAACCGCCCCGCCTCGCCCAGCCCGACCGCCGGGCAGCTCGAAGGCCCGGCGCCGCTGAAAGACCCGGCGCCGCTGAAAGATACGACGCGACCCATGGAAGCCCCCACCGTTACGCTCACGCCTAGCCCCATGGCCGTTATGAAGCCCAGCACACCGGAACCCGACAACGCCGCAGCGGACGGGCTGTCTGGGCCCGGGGTGGGGGGCATGCCCAGGGAGGGCGAGCCGGCGGGTCGCCAGCCCTCGCCGATGAAGTTCCTGTACGGCAGCGGCGACCGGCCGCTGGACGGCTACACCATCAAGCGGGGCGTCGGCCGCGGCGGCTTCGGCGAGGTGTACTTCGCCGAGAGCGACGCCGGCAAAGAAGTGGCGATGAAGCTCATCCGCCGCAACCTGGACGTCGAGCTCCGCGGCGTCCGCCACTGCCTGAACCTCAAGCACCCGAACCTGATCGCCCTGTACGACATCCGCACCGACGCCTCGGGCGACGACTGGGTGATCATGGAGTACGTCTCCGGGCCGGGCGCCGGCGCCAGCTCCCTGGAGGACGTCCTGCACACCTACCCGCAGGGCATGCCCGCCGACCAGGCCGTCGGCTGGCTTCGGGGCATCGCGGCGGGCGTCTCGCACCTGCACGACAACGGCATCGTCCACCGCGACCTCAAGCCGGGCAACATCTTCCTGGACGGCGACCCCCAGTCCGGCGGCGTGGTCAAGATCGGCGACTACGGCCTGTCGAAGTTCATCTCGTGCAGCCGCCGCAGCGGCCAGACCGAGAGCGTCGGCACCGTTCACTACATGGCGCCCGAGATCGCCAACGGCCGGTACGGCCGCGAGATCGACACCTACGCCCTGGGCATCATCCTGTACGAGATGCTCACGGGCCGCGTCCCGTTCGAGGGCGAGAGCATCGGCGAGGTGCTTATGAAGCACCTGACGGCCGAGCCCGACCTGGAGCGGCTCGAAGAGCCGTACCGCGAGATCGTCCGCCGGGCGCTCGCCAAAGACCCGGAGGTGCGGCTGCGGAGCGTTGGCGAGATGATGGCCATGCTGCCCACCGCCGACGGGACCCTGGACGGGGCTGACGGGGCCGCCGCAAGCGACGCCACGCCGGTGATCCCGCTCTCGCTGGGCCCCGGCGCCGAGGCGCCCGCGGGGCCCGCCTACGCCCCCGCGGCGGCCGCCCCGGTTGCCGCCGGCCCGGGCACCACGCTCGAGGAGCCGCTGTACAAGGCGGTCCGGCAGTCGTTCTCCTCCACCTGGGATTGGTGGGTGGGCATGCACCCGGTGCTCCGGGTCATGGTGCTGATCGGCGGGCTGGTTGCGGCGTCGTCGCTGTCGTGGGTGCTGGGCCCGCTGCTGCTGATCGCCGGCGGGCTGTACGCGATCCACTACGTGCTGTGGGTGACGGTGGTCCGCCCCAGCCTGCCCGCGCCGGCCGCCCCCGCGGTGAGGGCGACGCGGATGAGCTCGGCGCCGACGGCCCACATGCCCATGGCGGCCCAGGCGGTGGGCCCGCTGCCAGAAAACGCCCGGCCCGCCCCGCCCCGACAAGAGCGGCACCGCATGGCGGCCCAGGCGCGGCGGATGCGGCTCAACTGGCGCGAGGCGGCCCGCAAACAAGTCGCCGCCCGCAGCACGCGGGCGAAGGTGACCGAGGTCATCGGCTCGATGCTCACGGCGTCGGTCTTGTGCATCGCCGCGTCGGTGATCGCCGGCAACGTGATGGGCAGCGGCGTGATCGGCGACTCGAACACCGCGTCGGCCTCGGTCATCAGCACCTGGCTGGCGGTGGTCACCACGCTGGGCGCGTGGGCCGTGCTGATCACCGGCAAGCTGACCGAGGGCCGCTTTGAAGACCAGGCGCCCATGCGTTTCTCGCTGCTGGCGCTCGGCGCCGGCGTGGGGCTGGCCGCCGCGCTGTTCGGCGCCGGCGTCGCCCTGCCGGTCAACACCGAGCCCGCCGTCGAGCCGGGCGATACCCTGTCCTACGAGCTGTTCGCCTTCCAACGCGACCACCTGCCGGCTTACGACGAGGGGAGCGTCGCCCCGGCCGCGGCGATCACGGTGCCGTACTTCGCCACGCTGTTCCTGCTGCTCCGCTGGTGGCGCCAGGCAGAGTTCATCCGCGAGCGCCGGCTCAGCGTGTGGACGGTCTTCGGCGTGATGATCGTCGCTTGGCTGCTGCACCTGGTGTTCTGGTTCCCGCAGCCCATCGGCGTGCTGATCGCGGCGACCGTGTCGATCGCCACGCAGCTCTCCAGCCCCTGGATGCCACCCAGCAAGCGCGAAGCCCTAGCCGCCGGAGGCGTCGTCTAGCCGTGAGTGCCGGAATTGCTGTACTGCCGCTGATCGTGTTTGCCGGCCTGCTGCTGGCGGTGTTTGTGCTGCTGTCGTCGGTGCTCTCCGGCACGCGGGCCAAGGCCATCGGCGGCGCGATCGGCCTGTTGACGCTGGGCCTGGTGGCCGGCGCGGCGGTGCTGATGGTAACGCTGGCGATGTCGCGCAGCGGGACCTCTCAGCACGAACAAGCGCTGGCCGCCCGCGCGGTGGCCGAGGACCACCACGCCGCGGTGATGGCGCGGGTGCGGGCCGCCCAGCAGCGAGCGGAGCAAGAAGCCCGGCGGGCCGAGGCGATCTCTCGCCGGCTGGCCGAGATCACCAGCGAAGACTTCGCCGCTGTGTCCGCCGGCAACGATTCCAAGGACGACGCCGACGGCGACCCCCAAGGCGCGATGTCTGCCTCCGAAGCGTTCGACAAGCTGACCGAGCCCCAGATCGACCTGAGCGGAGGCAAGCCGGCCGAAGCCACCGAGGCCATCGAAGCTGTCGAAGCTCTTCGGGCCGCCGGCAAGCGGGGCACGGTGGTCATCGTCCGCGGCGCCCGCCACGAGGTGCCCGCCGGGATGTCGGTGTCGCAGTTTCTGGCCACGCTGCCCGAAGCCGAGGGCGGCCCGCACGACAGCTCGCGTGACGAAAAAGCGTGCGGAGCGGACGAAGGGACCTGCGAAGCCGATGGCAACAACGGCAATGCCGCCGCCCCGAACGAGAGCGGCGAAGAGACCGTCGTCTGGGACGGCGCCCGCTGGAGCACGGCCAGCGGCGGCCGGTGGGCGCACTCCAGCGAAACGCTCGCCGGAAACCGGCTAACGCTCCGCCAAGCGACGGTCGACGGCGAGGTGTCGGTGGTCATGCCGGTCAAGCCGCTGGGCGCAGCGCCGCCGGCTTGGGTCGAGAACCCGCAGGGCGCCGTGGCCGGGGTGGACTACGCGGTGACGCTTACCTCCGGCCCCTACAGCACGTACGGCGAGTGCCTGAGCGCCGAGCGGGCCGAGGTGATCCGCGCAGCGCAGCAGTACGTGCGGGACAACCTGCTGCCGGCCGACCGCGGCGCCGCCGGCGCCCGGCTGGGCATGGGCGCGGCGGAGCTGTTCGACCGCTTTGTCGAAGACCGCTGCCTGACCTACGCCGACTCCTCGGTGGGCGACATGCTCGTGCTGCACACGCTGGTGGCCTTCGACAAAGAGGGCGGCCAGCGGCTGGTGGACGGCGCCGTGGCCAACTACCGGGCGGGCCGGATGGCCACCCTGGGCCTGGCCGGCGGCGGCGTGCTGGGCGTGCTGGCCCTGGCCTTCGGCCTGCTCAAGGCCGACGAGGCCACCAAGGGCTACTACACCAAGCGGTTGTTCATCGGCGTCCCGCTGGCGATACTTGGGGCCGTCCTGCTGCTCACCTTCTTCACGGGGCTGTGGGGGGTGGACGCCGCCTCTGGCGGGTCACCCCAGCCGGCCCGGCCCGCCAATGTCGCAACCCTCGACTTCTGATCAGCTGATCGTCGAGGAGATCCGCCGCGGCAAGCCCGACGCCTGGAGCCGGCTGATCGCCGAGTACGAGGGCCGGCTGCTGGCCTTCGTCGATAGCCGCCTGGGCTACGGCGGGCGGGGCCGAAGGGCCGCCAGCGAGGACGTGGTGCAGGAGACCTTCATCGGCTTCCTGACCAGCCTGCCGAACTACGACGCACGCCGGCCGCTGGAGGGCTGGCTGTTCTCGATCGCCGCGCACAAGCTGACCGATCACCTCCGCCGCGAGGGCCGCCGGCCGGCGATCCCGCTGAGCACCACCGACGGTTCCGACGGGGCCGCGTGGGACATGCCGGGCCCCGGGCGCAAGGCCAGCAGCATCGCCCGCTCCGGCGAGCGGCAGAAGCTCGAGGCCGACGCCCTGGCCGACGCCCTGACCGACCAGCTCGACCGCTGGCGCGAGCGGGGCGACTGGCAGAAGGTCAAGGTCATGGAGCTGCTGTTCACCCGCGGCGCGGCCAACAAGGACGTGGCCGCCCGGC